>NZ_JBFBIK010000123.1:0-21399 GCF_040685555.1 Sphaerisporangium sp. NPDC088356 | reverse complement strand
GGGTCGCCACCCTGGACATCCTCAGCAACGGGCGCGTCGAGTTCGGCACGGGCCGTGGCGCGTCGCCGCTGCCCGGAGTCGGTACGCCGGGCCATGGCGATTCAGATGATCATCAACCGCGAGTGGGGCCTGGCCGTGAACGAGAACCCGTTGCAGGGGTCGTTCATCGTCGACGACCTCACGGACCTGGTCGAGGAGGCCGTTCTTTCTGAGTTCGAGCGGCTGTCGGACCGCGGCGGCGTGCTCGGCGCGATGGAGACCGGCTACCAGCGGGGCCGTATCCAGGACGAGTCGATGCTGTACGAGACCCGCAAGCACGACGGGTCACTGCCGATCATCGGGGTCAACACCTTCCGCAACCCCGAGGGGGCGACCGAGCACGGCACGCTGGAGCTGGCCAGGGGCACCGAGGAGGAGAAGCGGAGTCAGCTCGCCCGGCTGCGTGAGTTCCAGCGGGAGCACGCGGCCGAGGCGCCCGAGGCGCTGCGGCGGCTCAGGGAGACCGCGATGTCCGACCTGAACGCCTTCGCCGCCCTGATGGACGCCGCCCGCGTCTGCTCCCTGGGCCAGATCACCGAGGCGCTTTTCGAGGCCGGGGGCCAGTACCGGCGCAACGTCTAGTGTCCCGCACCTGAGGTCGCCCTGAAACATTCAGCCCACATGACGATTCGGCGATCTGACCGATGAGAGCTCGTATGACAGATGTGGCCGCCACGCGGCCGGCGAGGTCAGGTGGATTCCCGGGTGATCAGGCGGGTGGGCAGGACCACCGGGCCGACGTGCTCGGCCCCGTCGATGAGCGCGAGCAGCAGCCGCACGGTCTCCTCGGCCACCTGCGCGAGCGGCTGGCGGACGGTGGTCAGCGGAGGATGGGTGGAGGCGGCCACCGAGGAATCGTCGAATCCGCCCACCGCGACGTCGTCGGGCACCCGTCGTCCCGCGGCACGCAGCGCGGCCAGGGCGCCCGCGGCCATCAGGTCCGAGGCCACGAAAACGGCGTCGAGATCGGGCACGCGCTGGAGCAGCCGGGCCATGGCGTTCTCCCCGCCGGCCTGGGTCCAGTCGCCGTGCTCGACGAGCTTCTTGGACGCCTTGCGGCCCAGCACGTCGGCGAATCCTTCCAGGCGCTGGATGCCGCCGGGGGTGTCCATCGGGCCGGTGATGGTGGCGATCTTCCTGCGGCCGCGTTCGATCAGATGGCGGGTCATCTGCCTGGCCCCTTCGCGGTCGTCGGCAGCGGCGTAGGGGATCACCTTCTCCCTGCCGATGACCGCGCCCAGCGCGACGGTGGGGACCGCGAGGTCCACCAGGGCGTCGATCATGCGGTCGCCGGCGTGCGTGGACAGCAGGAACACGCCGTCGGCGTGGCCGCCGCGCACGTAGCGGACCACCCGGTCGCGGTCGCCGTCGTCCCCGGCCACCATCATGACCAGTGAGATGTCCCGGTCCGCGAGACGCCGTACCGCCGTGCGGATGGTCACGCTGTAGTTGGGGTCCTCGAACAGTTTCTCGTGTGGTTCCGACAGCACCATCACGACCGACCCGGTCCGCTGCGTCACCAGGCTGCGGGCGTTGCGGTTGACGATGTATCCGATCTCGGCGATCGCGCGGCGCACGGAGGCGTGGGCGGCCGTGCTGACGTAACGGTCGCCGTTGAGCACCCGGGAGACCGTCCCCCGGGACACACCCGCCGCCGCCGCCACATCGTGGATGGTCGGACGCTTCGCCATGCCCCTATTGTTCCCTCGTCGTGGCCCTGCCCTGGTCTAGCTTTTCACGGCCCCGCTGGACAGGTCGGTACGCCAGTGGCGCTGCATGGTCAGGAACAGCACGATCAGCGGGACGAGCGACAGCATCGTGCCCGTGATGATCAGGTTGTACAGCGAGGGCTGGTTGGCCCCCGCGGCCAGCAGCGTGTAGAGGCCGATCGTCAGGGGGAACTTGTGATCGTCGCCCAGCATGATGAACGGCAGCAGGAAGTTGTTCCAGATCGCGACGAACTGGAACAGGAAGATCGTCACCATTCCCGGGGTCAGCATCGGCAGGGCCACCTGGCGGAAGAGGCGCCACTCGCCCGCGCCGTCCAACCGGCCAGCCTCAAGCAGCGAGGCGGGGATCGCGGCCTGCGTGTAGACCCTGGCCAGGTAGATGCCGTACGGATGAAGGATCTGGGGAAGCAGCACCGACCAGTAGGTGCCGGCCAGGCCGATCTTGGAGAACAGGAGGTACTGCGGGATCGCCAGCACGACGGACGGCACCAGGATGCCGCCGATGAGCAGGTTGAAGATGAGATCCCTGCCGGGGAAAGCGTACGTGGCCAGGGTGTACCCCGAGATCGTGGACACCGCGGTCGACAGCACGGCGCCGCCTCCGGCGTACAGGACCGTGTTGAGCAGCCAGAGCCAGAAGACGCCGTCACGGTAGGCGAACAGGTCGGTGAGGTTGGACAGCAGGCCGGTGCCGGGTGCGAAAGTCGAAGTGGAGAACAGTTCGGCCTTGGACTTGGTGGCCGCGACGACCACCCAGCCGACCGGGAACAGGGTGTAGACCGCGCCGAGGACGAGCACAGCGGCCAGCGCGATCCCGGACGGCCGGCGCGTCGCGGGACGGGCGTGGCCGGCGGGCCTGGTCAGGACGGTCACGGCGCTCACGTATCCCCGAAGGCGCGGTTCTTCACCACGCGCAGGAAACCGAATGACAGGACGAGGGAGATGGCGGCGACGACCATGGATGTCGCCGCGGCGGAGTACAGGTCGCCGGTGACGAACGCGTCGCGGTAGATCTTCATCGCTCGGCCATGGTCACTGGGCCAGGGTGAAGCCGGACCTGCGCATGTCCGCGACCGTGACGTCCTGCATCGTCCGGACCGCGGCCGGGAAGTCGGCCCTGGCGGCGACGGCCCTGTCGAACGCGTCCTTGTAGGCGTTGTACGTCACGTTGACGTCCGGGCCGAAGGTGAAGCCGCGGGCGGTGGCGCCGATCGCGGCCGCCTGCCGCCAGAAGTCCGGCTGGTTGGAGAAGTAGTCGGGCGTGGTGGTGAGCAGCGAGGAGCCCTTGGTGGAGGCGGGATAGATCGCGCCTTGGTCGATCAGCGCCTTGAGGGCCTGGGGGTCGGTGTTCAGCCAGGCGGCGAACTGGGCGGCGGCGGCCCTGTCGGGCGAATTCGCGGCGACGGCGGTGGAGGAGCCGCCCCAGAACCCGCTGTGATTCTCACCGGCGTTCCACTGCGGCAGCGGGGCGACGGCCCACTTGCCCTTGCCCTTCGGCGCGTTGCTGGACAGCACGCCCGGCCCCCACACGGCCGACGGCCAGGTGAGCAGCGTGCCGTCGTTGAGCGCCTTGTTCCACTCCGGGGTGAAGTACGGCATCGTGTCGATGACGCCCTCCTTCACCAGGCCGCCCCAGTAGCCGGCGACCTTCTCGGTGGCCGCGTCGTCGATGGCGACCTTCCAGGCGTCGCCGCTGATCGACCACCACTGGGCCCCCGCCTGCTGGGCGAGCCCGGTGAACCAGCCCGGGTCCTTGCTGGAGAACGTGCCGAGGAACGCCTTGGGGTCCTTCTTGCGCACGGTACGGGCGGCCTGGGCGTACTCGTCCCAGGTCTTCGGGACCTCGATGCCGTACTTCTCGAACAGGTCCCGCCGGTAATAGAGCATCATGGGCCCGCTGTCCTCGGGGGACCGCGTAGACGGCGTCAGTGCCGAGGGTGACCAGGCCCCAGATCCCGTCGCCGAATTCGCCCTTGACCTGTGCGGTCTCCGCCTTGATATCGGCCACGGCGTCGGCGGCGACGAACGAGGGCAGCATCTGGTACTCGGCCTGGACCAGGTCCGGGGGGTTGCCCGCCTTGGCGGCGGTCAGGAACTTGGCCGCCGCGTCGTCGCCCCCCGCCTGCTTGCTCACCGTCACCTGGATGCCGGGATGGGCCCGGTTCCACCCCGCGACGATCTTGTCCATGCTCGGTACCCAGGTCCAGTAGGTCAGCCTGACCGGGCCGGCGGGCGCCACGCTCTTGCCGGCGGCCGGCGAGGACGGCTCGCCGGAGCCGCCCGAGCACGCCGCGAGGAGTGCGGTGGCGAGGATCGCCACCGCCGTCGCTGCTAGCCGATTCGTGCGCATGTGTTCCTCCAGGCGGATGGCGAGGGGACGCCAGCGGTTGCGAGTCTCTGGGAACGTTCACAGAGTGGGAGATGCGCTCAACGGCGTCAATGACCGTTACGTGGTTGTTAACGTGCGGCATCCAGCAGGGAAGACATTCGACACCTTCTCGGATGACCGGTTGTGCATTACTGTGCACGTTCACAGAAGAGTTGCTGAGGGGGAGATGTGCCCGGATACCCCGTCCTGCCCGAGGGCCTCGCGTACGGCGGGGACTACAACCCCGAGCAGTGGCCGGAGGAGGTGTGGCGGGAGGACGTCCGCCTGATGCGCGAGGCCGGGGTGAACCTGGTCACCGCGGGCGTCTTCAACTGGGGACTGATCGAGCCGGAGGAGGGCGAGTACGACTTCGCGCGGCTGGACCGGATCCTCGACCTGCTCCACTCGGCCGGAGTGTACGTCGGCCTGGCCACCCCCACCTCCTCACCGCCCGCGTGGTTCCGGCGCCGCTACCCGGGCAGCCGGCTGGTGGACCGGGAGGGCCGCGTGCTCGGTGGGGGTTCGCGGCACAGCTTCTGCCCGAGTTCACCCGACTACGCCGTGGCCTCGGAGCGGGTCGTCACGGCTCTGGCCGCCCGGTACGGCCGGCACCCCGCCCTGGCCATGTGGCACGTACACAACGAGTACGGCTGGGCCAACGCGCACTGCTACTGCCCGGCATCGGCCGCGGCGTTCCGCGCGTGGCTGAGGCACAAGTACGGCACGATAGGCGCGCTCAACGCCACCTGGGGCACCACCTTCTGGGGGCTGACCTACGGCTCGTTCGACGAGGTCGAGCCGCCCGTGATGGCGCCGGCCGGTCTCCTCAACGGGCTTCAGCTCGACTTCATGCGCTTCTCCGTCGACGCGCACCTCACCTGCTTCCGCGGAGAGCGCGAGGTGATCCGGCGGTACAGCGACCTGCCCGTCACCACGAACTTCATGATCCCCAACTGCAAGCCGATGGACTACTGGCGCTGGGCGGCGGAGGTCGACGTGGCCGCCAATGACCACTACCTCGACTCCGAGCGGGCCGACCCGCACATCGGGCTGGCGATGGCCGCCGATCTGACCCGCTCGGTCGCCGGGGGCCGCCCCTGGATGCTGATCGAGCACTCCACCGGCGCGGTCAACTGGCAGCCGCGCAACCTCGCCAAGCGGCCGGGAGAGATGCGCCGCAACAGCCTCGCCCATGTGGCACGCGGGTCCGACTCGGTGCTCTTCTTCCAGTGGCGCGCCTCGCGCTACGGCGCCGAGAAGTTCCACTCGGCCATGCTCCCGCACGCCGGCGCCGACTCCCGGATCTGGCGGGACGTGGTGGAACTGGGCGCCGACCTGCGCAAGCTGGCGCCGGTCCGCGGCTCGCGGGTCGAGGCCGACGTGGCCGTCGTATGGGACTGGGAGTCCTACTGGGCACTCGAACTGGAGTGGCGCCCCTCGATCGACCTGCGGTTCCTGGAGCGGATGGAAGCCTTCTACGAGGCGTTGTGGCGCGAGCACGTGACCGTCGACTTCGTCCATCCCTCGGCCGACCTGTCCCCGTACAAGCTGGTCGTCCTGCCCAGCTCCTATCTGCTCGGCGAGGCGCCGGCCAAGAACCTGCACCGCTACGTCGAGGCCGGCGGCCAACTGCTCGTGTCGTACTTCTCCGGCATCGTTGACGAGAACGACACCATCCACGCCGGTCCGTACCCCGGAGCGCTTCGGGAGGTGCTCGGCGTGTCGGTCGAGGAGTTCCACCCGCTGCGCGAGCACGAGACGGTCACCTTCCGCCCGTCGCCAGGGACACCCGATACGGATGCCCGGCCGGGGCCCACCGGCCGCATCTGGTCCGAGCGCGTACGCCTGGCGGGGGCACGGGCCCTGTACGACTTCGCCGACGGGCCCGACGCGGGACACCCCGCGGTCACCCGGCACGACCTGGGCGCGGGCACCGCGTGGTACGTCGCCACCGCCCTCGACCCGCGCGGCGACGGCGCCGAGCACGCCCCCGGGCTGCGCGGGCTCCTCGCCCTGGCTCTCGACCGCGCGGGCGTGCCCCGGCCACGCGACCTCCCCGACACCCTGGAGGTCGTACGGCGGGGCGACCACCTCTTCCTCATCAACCATGCGGACGAGCCGGCGACGGCCGACGGGGTGACCGGCACGGGAGTGCTCGACGGAGCCCGCTACGCCGGGTCGGCGACGGTGCCCGCCGGAGGGGTCACCATCATCCGCACATAGACGCCCTCGCCCCGCGCGAAGCCCGACCACGCGCGGTGCCGAGGGAAACCGGGGGCCGTCCACAACTCCTCTCCTGACCGGAGGAACCATGAAGAAGATCTTGGCGGCGCTGCTCCTGTGCGCCGCTGCGGCTCTGCCCGCCGGGCAGCCGGCGCACGCCGCGTCCGCCGGCTCCCTGAGCATGCTGGGCGCCGACGTCTCCACGGTGCAACGTGCTCTGGACCTGGGCGCCAAGTACTACGACGCGAGCGGCAACCAGAGGGACCCGCTGGACATCCTCAAGAGCGTCGGCGTCAACTACGTCCGCCTGCGCGTCTGGAACAATCCGGCCAGTGGATACAACAACCGGGCCAAGGTGCTGGCGTACGCCAGGACGGTCAAGGCCAAGGGCCTGAAGCTGCTGGTCGACTTCCACTACTCCGACACCTGGGCGGACCCCGGCAAGCAGTACAAGCCGGCCGCCTGGTCCAGCCACGGCATCGGCCAGTTGCAGACCGACGTCTACAACTACACCTACGACGTATGCTTCAGCCTCAAGGCGCAGGGCACCACGCCCGACAGCGTGCAGATCGGCAACGAGATCAACGTCGGCATGCTGTGGAACGACGGCAAGGTCGTCAACGACGACTTCACCAACCTGAGCCTTCTGCTCAAGGCCGGGTACAACGCGACCAAGGCGTGCGACAACGGCACACAGGTGATCATCCACACCGCCGACGCGGACAGCGACGCCAACGCCCGCTGGTTCTACGACGGCATCAGGGCCAAGGGCGTCTCCTGGGATGTCACCGGCCTGTCGTACTACTGCATGTGGCACGGCACGCTGTCCAACCTGTCCAGCGTCATCTCGGACATGCGGTCCCGCTACGGCAAGCCGGTCGTCGTCGCCGAAACGGCGTACCCGTTCACCTCCGCCAACGCGGACTCCACCAGCAACTCGATCACGTCCGGGTGCTCGGGATACGCCCTCACCTGGCAGGGGCAAGGCGCGGAGTTCGCCGCGGTGCAGAACACCGCCCGCGGCGCGGGAGCCATCGGCGTCTTCTACTGGGAACCCACCTGGTACGCGGTGCCCGGCAACGGCTGGGACCCCGCCAACATCAACGGCAGCGGCGACGGCTGGGACAACATGGCCGTCTTCGACTGGACCGGCCATCTCAACCCGAACGTCAGATGGACCCCCTGAACAGCCACTAGGGATCTCCGGCGTACGGCACCGGAGACGGCATCTGGCGACAACGGGAACGGACCCGGGCGGGAAGCCGGCCGGGTCCGTCGTGGCGTGCGATCGGGAAGGCGTCAGGTCCTGCGCCAGCGGGACTCGCAGAAGCAGTAGACGGCGAACACGACCAGGCCGAGCGCGACCACGACGAGCAGCCACGGCCCGAGCGGTGTGTCGGCGAGCGACCGCAGCGTGGAGTCGATCCCCTTGGCGTCCTTGGGGTCATAGTTGATCGCCGCGGTCATGAGGAAGACGCCCGCCGCCGCCGCGATGACGCCGCGCGCGCAGTACCCCACCATGCCGAGCTTCTCGACGACGCTCCGGGTCTTCGGGGACATCTCTCCGGTGCGCAGGTTCTCGCAGAACTTCTTCTTCACGCCCTGGTAGATCCAGTACAGCCCAAGCGCTATGACGCCGAGGCCGACGGCTCCCACGATGAGCTGGCCGCCGGGCCAGCCCATCACGGTGGCGGTCAGGTCCTTGGACTGCGCGTCGGTCGACTTGCCGGTGGTCCCGTGCAGCAGGAAGCTGAGGATGGTGCCGACTGCCAGGGCGTAGACCACGGTGTGGGCCACGGCCTCGACGCGGTCCTTGGCCTTGAGGCCTCCCATCAGCGCCTCTGAGGCCTGCCACAGCGCGAGGGCGACGAAACCGATGGCGAGCAGCCAGAGCAGGACGGTGCCGAACGGCTGCTCGGCGACCGTGCGCACGGCGCCGGTCTTGTCCGCCTCTTTCCCTCCGCCCCCGAAGGCGATCTGCAAGGCCAGGATGCCGATCAGAGCGTAGAGCACACCCCGGCATGCCATTCCGAACCGCGTCAGCCGTTCGAACGTCCGGCTGTTGGTCGCTTGCCGCGCGGCTCCCCGCGCTTGTTGACCGGCTGAGGTCACGGAGTTCATGGGCCCGCTCCTTTCGATTCGCCCCCTCATCTACACATCTGAGGCGAAGATAAACGTCCCCTCCCCGCCCGTCGCCACGCCGCGTGGGAGTTCCGAACCGGCAACCAGGGGAGGAAAGCGGCATGAGGGTATTCACAGCCACGCGACGAAGATCGCGGGACACCGGCCACAGCGCTCTGCATGACGGAGCGGGCGGCGTTCCCGTGATCCTGATGGTGCCCGCGGCGATCGGGCTCGCGTTCCTGGTGCTCCCACTCGCCGGGCTGCTGGTCCGGGCGCCCTGGGGGACGCTCGCCGCCCGCCTGACCGCGCCGCGCACGCTGGAGGCTCTCCGGCTGTCGCTGGTGACCTCCACGGCCGCCACCGCCGCCTGCCTGCTGGCCGGGGTCCCGCTGGCCTGGATGCTCGCCCGCGTGGCGTTCCGCGGCAGGCGCGTCGTCAGAGCCCTCGTCACGGTGCCGCTCGTCCTGCCGCCCGTCGTTGGCGGCGTGGCCCTGCTGCTGGCACTTGGCCCGGGCGGCCTGGCCGGCCCCTGGCTGTCCACCCTGGGCGTCACGCTCCCCTCCACCAGCGCGGCGGTCGTGATCGCGGAGGCCTTCGTGGCGATGCCCTTCCTCGTCATCTGCGTGGAGGGCTCGCTCAGGACCACCGACACGCGCATCGAGGAGGCCGCCGCCATCCTCGGCGCCTCGCGCTGGACGGTCTTCCGCCGGGTGACACTGCCCCTGGTGGCTCCGGGAGTGGCCGCCGGAGCCGTGCTGTGCTGGGCCCGCGCGCTCGGCGAGTTCGGCGCGACGGTCACCTTCGCGGGGAACTTCCCCGGGCGGACGCAGACCATGCCCCTGGCCGTCTACCTCGCTCTGGAGAGCGACCCGGAGGCGGCCGTCGCGCTCAGCCTGGTGCTGCTCCTGGTGTGCGTCGCCGTCCTCGCCTGCCTGCGCGGACGCTGGGTGAACGTCGCATGATGGACGCCCACCTGCTCGTCGAGCGCCCCCGCTTCCGGCTCGACCTCAAGATCCGCGTCGTCCCGGGCGAGGTCGTCGCCCTGCTCGGGCCGGCCGGCGCCGGCAAGACCACCGCTCTGAGGGTCCTGGCGGGCCTCGCCCGGCCGTCCGGCGGGCACATCCTGCTGGACGGAGCGGCGGTGCACGCCCGCCCGTCCGAGCAACGGCCCTTCGGGATGGTCTGCCAGGACCCGCTGCTGTTCCCCCACATGAGCGCGCTGCGGAACGTGGCCTTCGGGCCCCGGTGCCGCGGGGCGACCAGGGCGGAGGCCCGTCGCGCGGCGACCGCCTGGCTGCGGCACGTCGGCCTCGGCGACCACCTCCGGGACATGCCCGGGGACCTGTCCGCCGGCCAGGCCCAGCGGGTGGCGCTGGCCCGCTCCCTCGCCGTACGGCCCCGCGTGCTGCTCCTGGACGAGCCGCTCGCCGCCCTCGACCCGGACACGCGCCTTCCCGTACGGGCCCGGCTCCGCGACCATCTGTCGGGCTTCACCGGCGCGTGTATCCTGGTCACCCACGACCCGGTGGACGCCATGGCGCTGGCCGACCGGCTCATCGTCATCGAGGACGGCCACCTGGTCCAGGAGGGCACGCCCTCGGAGGTGGCCCGCCACCCGCGCACCGACCACGTCGCCCGCCTCGTCGGGCTGAACCTCTACCGGGGCGAGGCCCGGGGGCACGACGTGTCGATCGACGGGCTCCCGCCGGACGGCTTCAACGGCCGGGGGCTCACGCTGAACGTGACCGAGGATCTGAACGGCCCGGTGTTCGTCGCCTTCCCGCCGTCGGCGGTCACGCTCCACCCGGCCCGGCCGGAGGGCTCGCCCCGGAACATGTGGCAGGGCACCGTCGAGGGGATCGAACGGCACGGCGACCGCATCCGCGTCCACCTCGACGGCCCGATCACCGCCTCCGCCGACCTGACCGCCGCGGCGGTCGCCGACCTCGGTCTTTCCCTGGGCCAGAAGGTCTGGGCCGCCATCAGGGCCACCGAGACCCACGCCTATCCCGCCCGCTCGCGAGAGTGACGCCCGAGCGGTCCACCTGACGCGACTCGGCGCGCTTCCTGACGCGGCACGGCGCGGCCCAAGGTAGATCATCGCAAAGTCACGTAGCCTGATAGAGCCGTTTGTGCTTGCCAGGCAGCTGTGTGGGCAGAGATAGGAGGCTGGGATCGCGACGGATACCCCCCGCGTCCCTCATGCCCGCGCACTGACCAACACCGAAGGGACCGGTCGCCGATGCCCAGGCAGATCGCCGCATACCAGCCCCCCAGCTCCGTCGAACTGGAGGCCCGGGTCCACAACCTGGAGATGCAGGTGGCCCATCTCACCGAGACGGTGCGCACTCTGACAGGACAGAACGGCGACGCGGGCACCGCGCGCCCCGCCGACTGAGCGCTCCTCCCCCGCCCCCCGCCGCGAGACCCGCCGGCCCATGTGGTCGACTGGTCTCGGGGGGCGAAACGGTGGGTCTATGGCGCCGTCTGTCGGTCAGGGCTCGGCTCACGCTGTTCGCCGGCGTGGTGGCGGCCCTGCTGTCGACGCTGCTCGCCACCGTCCTCATGGTGGCCATCAACCGGCTCGCCACCGAGTACCTCACCAACGAGATCACCGCGGCCGGCGGCCGCGTCGCCTCCGTGGTCGAGCGGGGCACCCCCCTCAACCCGCTCCCCCACGGCCTGATTCAGAACATCCAGATCGTCGACCCCCGGGGCAAGGTGGTCGCCTCCACCCCCGGGTTCCGGGGAAAGCCCCCGATGGCGAGCTTCCGACCCACCGACAGCAGGAACGCCAAGACGTCGGTGGTCTGCGACCGTGTCTTCCCGCGTGACGAGTGCGACATCGTGGTCGCCCAGAGTGCCTACCGCGACGGGCAGCTTCATATCGTCTACAGCGCCTCACCGGTCGTTCCCTACCTGGTCCATCCCAAGCTGGCGCTGGTGCTGTTCGGCGGCGCCGTCTTCCTCACCGCCGCGGTCACCTACGGGAGCTACCGCATCGTCAGAGGATCGCTGACGCCGGTGGACGCCATCAGGTCCGAGCTGGACGAGATCAACGCCACCTGCCCGGGCCGGCGCGTACCGGTCCCGTCCGGCAAGGACGAGATCCACGACATGGCCGAGAGCGTGAACCACACGCTCGACCGGCTGCAGGACGCGATGGAGCGGCAGCGCCAGTTCGCCTCGGACGCCTCCCACGACCTGCGCAGCCCGATCACCGCCATGCGCGCCGAGGTGGAGGACGCGCTGATGGCCCCCGAGGTGACCAACGTCACCGTGCTGGGCGGCTCCCTGCTCAGCAGCCTCAACCGGCTGCAGGCGATCGTGTCCGACCTGCTGATGGTCGCGCGGCTGGACGCCGGCGCGCCGGGCGCACGCGAGACGGTGGACCTGTCCGCGCTGGTCGACTCCGAGCTGGACCGGCGCCACTCGACCAAGAAGATCAAGCGAGAGATCGAGCCCGGCGTCACCGTGACCGGCGACCGCCTGCGGCTCACCCGGCTGCTGACCAACCTGATGGACAACGCCGAGCGGCACGCCGATTCGTCCGTCACCGTGTCGGTGCGCCGGGAGCCCGGCGACCGGGAGGACGACGCGCGCCCGGCGCCCGGCGTGGCGGTCCTGGAGGTGCAGGACGACGGAGCCGGCATCGAGCCGGGAAAGCGTGGAGTGGTCTTCCAGCGGTTCACCCGGCTGGACGCGTCACGCAACAAGGACGCGGGCGGCACCGGGCTCGGCCTGCCCATCGCCCGGCAGATCGCGGAGACCGGCGGCGGGACCCTCACGATCGAGCCGAGCCGGCGGGGCGCGCGCTTCGTGCTCCGGATGCCCCACGCCGAGCCGCCCGCCGGGGACATCGGAGGCGACCACGGCGGGGCCCACAGGCCCGGCCGCGGCACCGAGGCCTCAGACGCCTGACGGCGGGGGCGGGGTCAGGGCGAGCGGCGCAGCGCCGAAGCCGGCACCGGGATGGCGGGGAACGGGTTGTCGGGCAGCAGGATGAGCCTGCGGGGTTCGCCGGTCACCCCTGCCGCGTCCAGGTGCAGCAGCGCGGAGCCGATGCCCGCCGCGCCGATCATGTAACCGGTGTCGGCGGTCACCTCCCACGGCCGCAGCCGCCGGTAGGCCTGGTACCACCGGTAGCCGGCGTCGTCGTGCCCGGTCGCGCGGCCGATCAGGTTGTCGGCGAGGGTACGGGCGAAGTCCAGGTAGGACACCTCCCCGGTCACGGCCCACAGTCCGACGAACGTGTCCAGCAGGCCGGCAGAGCCACAGCACTGGCAGGCCACGTTCCAGAACCCGGCGGTCTGGCGGCGCGGGACGCCGCTGCACATGATGCCGGCGGCGAGCCCGCGCACCCAGTCGAGGTCGCCCTGGTCGCCCGTGACGCGGTAGAGCTCGTAGAACATGCGGGCCACCCCTGCGGACCCCGAGCACAGGCCGAGGTAGTGCAGGCCGCGGCCCTGCGGTACGTGGTGGGGCACCAGGACGTTCTTGTCGCTCACGGTGCTGACGGTGCGCACGAAGTCGGCTCCCCTGCGTGCCGCGTCGAGGAACCGCCTGTCCCGCGTCACGCCGTACAGCCGGGCGAGCAGGAAGGCGGTGCCGGCCGTGCCGGACAGGAAGCCCGGCGTGACGGCGTCCACAGGGAGGTCGGGGCATCCGTCCTCGCCGAACCTGTGGCCGGGGACCACCTGGCCCGCGACGCGCGTCCCGGCCTCCACGGCGACCTCCTCGTACGCCGAGACTTTGAGGATGCCCGAGGCGTGCAGCAGGCCGAGGATGATGCCGCCGTCGCCGCGCTGGGCGGGGTCGCCCGTCCAGCCCGCGCCGCCGCCGGCCCTGCGAAGGCTCCGGACGACGCGGTCGGCCCCTTCTCTGGCCGCGACCTCGAAACTCTCATCACCGGTCGCCCACCCCGCCTCCGCCAGCGCGAAGACCATGCCGGTGAGGCCGTGGTAGAGGGAGAGGCCCGCCTCGTCCCTCATGGTGGCGGCCAGGTAGCGCGCGCCCTGCCTGGCGTCCTCCAGGTAGGCCTCGTGCCCGGTCGCCGCGGCCAGCTCCAGGAAGAACAGCACGATGCCGGCCGCCCCGGCGTACAGCGAGCCGGGATGGCCGGACCTGGCCGACTGGCGCCGGGGATCGGGGTTGGCGTGCCAGTGGCGCCCGCGCTCGTCGTCGACCGCCGCCGACCGGATCCAGCGCCCCGCCATGATCGCCGCGGTGAAGGGGCTCTCGGCGCGCGGCCACGAGGGGGGGTTCCGATCCGGGCTCATGTCGCCTCCTCTGCGCGGCTCAGTATACCCACGAACTTGGTAGGGAAACTAGGCAATTTCGCGCCATCCACTCACGGCGCACGGCCGACCTCGTCATCGGCCGCACAAGAACAATCTCACAAACACCGTCCGCCGGTTAAGTCAACTGTTCCGTTACGCCGTCGAGTGCCCGGGTGCTTTCGCGTCCGATCTGGGGTTGCCAAGCCGATCGCCCGCCGAACCGGCCCGTTCTTGCTGTGAGACGCGCACCGCACTACCAGGAACCTGGGGTTGGAGGCCGACTGGTTGCCTCCCGGCCGCGTGACGCTGTTCAGTGAGGGGGTGAGCGCGGGGCGCGGACGGGACGCCGTCGCCACCGTGACGCCCGGCGGGAACGCGCCGGAACCCGGCACGGTGCAGGCGGAAGGGATGGCCCGGTGAGTGACATCAGGAACGTACCGGTACTGGCGGACTCGGTGCGGACTACCGGCGACGGGGTGGACATCCTCGACCGCCGCGTCTACCCGTTCGAACGCCGATGGGTGCACTGCGCCACCATGGAGGACGTCGCGGTGGCCATCGAGCGGATGGTCACGCAGAGCTGCGGGCCCCACTTCGCCACGACCGCCGGCATGATCCTCGCCGCCCGGGAGGCGAGGGACGCGGCCCCCGGAGCCGCCGCCGACCGGCTGCGCGCCGCCGGCCGCAGGCTGATCGCCACCCGGCCCACCAACAACCACATCCGCGACGCCGTGCGCGCGATCCTCGCCGAGACCGTGGACGGCCCGCTCGCCGGAGCGTCGGGGGACGAGCTGGCCGCCGCCGTGGAGAAGGCGGCGGCCGGGCACGACGAGCGCTACCGCGCGGGGATCCGGGCCATCGGCCGGCACGCCGCGGAGTTGCTGGAGGACGGCGCGCGCGTGCTCACCCACTGCTGGGGCGACGCCTACCTGATCGGCGCCGTTCAGGCCGCCGAGGAGATGGGCAAGCGGCTCGAATTCGTCTGCACCGAGACCCGGCCCTACCTCCAGGGGGCGAGGCTCACCGCCGCCACGCTGGTGGAGATGGGCTACCGGCCCACCGTGATCACCGACGGCATGGTGCCGTCCGCGCTGGCGGACGGGCTGGCCGACGTCGCGCTGGTCGCCTCCGACCGCGTGACCTTGGACGGCCACGTGGTGAACAAGGTGGGGACTCTGGCGGTGGCACTCGCCGCGCAGGCGTTCGGCGTGCCGTTCTACGTGCTGTCCCACGCCCCCGACCCGCACTCCCCCGGGATCGGGGACGTCGAGATCGAGCGGCGCGACGGCGAGGAGGTCCTGCACGTGCTCGGCAGGCGCACCGCCGCCGAGGGCACGCGGGGCTACTACCCGGCCTTCGACGCCACGCCGCCGCACCTGGTGACCAAGATCGTGACCGAGCGCGGCGCCTTCGACGCCGCGCGCGTGTCGGACCACTTCGCGACCGCGTCCGGCCCGGCGCCCGGCGCCACCGCGACCGTTCCCGCCGCCGTTCCCGCCGCCGGAACCGGCTCCGGTTCCGCCCTCGGTTCCGGCTTCGGCGAAGCGGAGCGAATCGCGCGATGAGCACGGCCCACCGCGTCGTCGTCGACACCGACACCGGGATCGACGACGCCCTCGCGCTGCTCTACCTCGCCGGGCGCCCGCACGCGGAGATCGCCGCCGTGACCTCGGTGTTCGGCAACTGCGCCGAGCAGGACGCGGTCCGCAACATCGGGTACGTCACCCGGCTGCTCGGGCTCCCCGTGCCCATCGCGCGCGGTGCGGCCGGGCCGCTGTCCGGCACCGGGCGCGTCACCCGCCACGCCCACGGCGAGGACGGCCTCGGTGATCGCGGCTACGACCGCCCGATGCCGGCCGTCGCCGCCGGGACCGCCGCCGAGCTGCTGGTACGGCTGGCGAACGAGCGGCCGGGCGATCTCGACCTGCTGACGCTCGGACCGCTGACCAACCTGGCCCTGGCGCTGCGTACCGACCCGGCGCTCTTTACAAAGTATCGTTCGGTCGTGCTGATGGGCGGCTCCGGGCCGTACACCCTCCCCTGCGGCGCGCCGATGCTGGACGTCAACATCGCCAACGACCCGGAGGCGGCCCGGACGGTCGTCTCCGCACCGCGGAACGAGCTGGTCATGGTCGGGGTGAACGTCACCGCCTCGACGATCCTTGAGGAACCGGCCATCGCGGCCCTGCGCGCGGCCTGCACCCCGATCGCGCGGTTCGCCACCGAGATCCTCGACTCCTACCTGGACTTCTACGAGAAGGAGTGGGGCCGGCGGGTCATCCCGCTGCACGATCCGCTGGCGGCGGGGATCCTGCTCGACCCCGGCCTCGCGACCGCCGCCGTCCTCGGACCGGTCGGCGTCGTCCGCGAGGGGCACCAGTGGCGGGCCCGGCCGTCGCGTACCGCCGAGGGCCCGCCCCCGCCCTCGCCGTACGACCGGGCGCCCGGCACCCGGGTGATCACCGCGGTCGACTCGGCCAGGTTCGCCGGCGACCTCGTCCAGACCCTGGTCGCGGGGCCCGGAGCGGAGCCTACTCGGCCGCGGCGGCCAGGCGGATGAAGAGTTCGAGCGCGGCGTCGCGGACGTCGTCCGGGGTGACGCCGTCCAGCGCGGCCCGGGCCTCGGAGATGTCCCGGGTGGTGGCGCAGGTGATGGCCACCGACGTGGCGGCGGCGTGGCTCAGTGATCCGGCGGGCGCGCTGTCCGCGATCTCCCGGGCGGTCGTGGCGAGATCGAGGTTGTCTGTCCTCGGTGCGGTGCTCAACGGGGTCTCCTCGCGGTAACGGATCTGGTCGATGCCGGGACTCGGGCCGTCACAACTACCCGGAGTGGCGAATGGCGCACCGGGCCAGGACGGATCAGGTCATCCTGCTCCACAGGACCCGCCCATGCCACTCGCCGGGCGAAATGTGACGTGCCCCAGAGGATATGCGACGCGTGCCGGGCGGCATGGGGCGTGGCCGCACTCCCGGGGGCGGGGCGACCGCGATGGACGCAACCTTTTCCGGTTGTTTGAGGAATACGCACGGCCCCTTGGGAGGCTGGACCTGGGGTGGGAGCCGCCGTCCGGCGCTGACCCGGGCCCGTGAGAACGCGGCGCCCATGCCGACAAGAAGTCGAACTTCCCGCGCTCGGCCGTCGCGGCGAGGTGACGGAACGAGGCGAAGTCGATCTGGCTCCCGGACCGGGGATCGGCCCAGACGGTGGTGTTGTTGACGCCGGGAAAGTGCGCCGCCAGGTGAACCTGCTTGCGCGGCCTGCTCATCGGGGGATCCTCCTGCTCGGTGTGCCGGCCCGGGACGGGCTCGGCGGGATGGCCAGGCGCACAAACCTAGTTAAAAGGTAGGAAAAATAGGTTTTGCTGTCAACCATCGGCGGGCCCGGCTACCCCGGGAAGCGGATGTACGAAGGCGGCACGTCCCCCGTGGGTGCCGACGTGGCTCGTACCCGTCCGCGCGCATCACCCCGGCGTCCACGGCCGTACCGATACGGTGCGGCTCGTGCCGGACCTCATGGTGGGGCTAGCACTACCGTGCACCGGCGTGGTGCCTGGATATCGCGGAACACGGCGATCCCGACAGTCTTGGACGGGCCGCCTCCAACCCATCTCAAACGCTACGCGTCGCTCCACGGGGTTGGCGCCGGTCACGCGATCCGCCACCACGTGAGGAGACCTGTGACCAGCTCATCCACGATCGAAGCCCCGGACCGGGAGACGCGCGGCAGTGACTTCGCCCGGCTGTCCCGCCGGATCACCGAGGCAGGGCTGCTGGACAGGCGCCCCGCCTACTACGCGTTGCGGCTCGGCGTCGTCGGAGGCCTGTTCGTGGCCGGCTGGGTCGCGTTCTTCATGGTGGGCGACTCCTGGTACCAGCTCCTGGTCGGGGCGTTCCTCGCGCTGGTCTTCGCCCAGGTGGCGCTGGTCGCCCACGACCTGGCCCACCGGCAGGTCTTCCGCTCCAGGCGCACCAGCGAGCTCGCGGGCTGGGTGGCGGGCAACCTCGGCGTCGGCATGAGCTACGGCTGGTGGATGGACAAGCACACCAGGCACCACGCCAACCCCAACCACGAGGACCACGACCCCGACGTCTCCGCCAACGTCCTGGTCTGGTCGCAGCGGCAGGCCGCCGTCAGCCGGGGCGTCGCCAGGTACATCGGCCGCTGGCAGGCGTTCCTGTTCTTCCCCCTGCTGACCCTGGAGGGCCTGAACCTCCACGTGGCCAGCTTCCGTGCGCTCGGGCGGTCATCGCTCAAGCACCGGGGCGTGGAGGCCACGCTGCTCGTCCTCCACTTCGTGGCGTACTTCGCGGCGGTCTTCACGGTGCTGCCGTTCGGCAAGGGGCTGCTGTTCGTCGCCGTGCACCAGGCGATCTTCGGCATCTACCTGGGCTCCACGTTCGCTCCCAACCACAAGGGCATGCCGATGCTCACCGGCGACGAGCGCCCCGACTTCCTGCGCCGCCAGGTGCTCACCTCCCGCGACGTGCGGGGCGGCCGGATCGTGGACATCGCCCTCGGCGGGCTCAACTACCAGATCGAGCACCACCTGTTCCCGAGCATGCCGATGCCGAACCTGCGCAAGGCACAGCCGATCGTCCGGGCCTACTGCGCGGAGCTGGGTATCCCCTATCTGGAGAGCAGCCTGTACAGCTCTTACGCGCAGGCCCTGCGCCACATGCACGAGGCGGGCGCTCCGCTCCGGGCGCGGGGGGCGTCCACGGGGCAGGAGCTGTGAATAGCGAATACTGAGGTCACAGGACCAGCGACGGGGGCGACGCATGATCACCACAGAGACGGTCGATCGGATACTCCGGTTCAACGGGGGCGATGTGCCCGTGGTCTCCTTGTACGCCGGGGTGGGGCAGGACGGCCCCACCGCCCTCGCGACCCAGGTCAACAGCCTGCTCCACGAGATCCGCCCGCTGGAGCAGGACGACTCCCTCGGGCGCCGGGCGCGCCTGTCGATACGTGGTGACATCGAGCGCATCGAGAACCTCGAAGGCCTCGAACGGGTGGAGACCGGCGCGGTGGCCGTGTTCTCGTGCAGCGAGGGCGACCTGTTCGAGCAGCTCGTCCTTCCGCGTGCCGTGCGCGACCGCGTCATGGTGGACGCCACCCCCTGGGTACGTCCCATGCTGGCGGTGCTGGACGAGTACCACCGCGCCTGCGTCATGGTGGTCGACCGGCGGTCGGCCGAGGCCTGGGAGCTGTACCAGGACGAGATGCGCCGACTCGGCGGCGTCCAGGACCCGGCCCTGCGCAAGCCGAACTACGCCGGCTGGTACGGGCTCACCGAGCACCGGGTGCGCAACCGCGCCGACGATCTGACCAAACGGCACTACCGCAACGCCGCGCGGCTGCTGGACGAGCTGTTCCGCGCCGGCGACCACGAGCTGCTGATCATCGGCGGGCACCCGGAAGAGGTCCCCAACTTCGTGGACTTCCTTCCCCACCACCTGAGGCCGAAGCTCGCCGGGACCTTCACCGTGGACCTCCAGACGGCCACGCCCGCCGACATCCGCCACAGCGCCGAGCGCATCGTCGAGCGATACGAGCGCGACGAGGAACGCCGGCTCGTCGGCGAGGTGCTGGAGCGGGCGGCGACGCGCCGTCCCGCCGCGCTCGGCCTGGACGACTGCCTGTGGGCCGGGTCCGTGGCCGCCGTGCAGACCCTGCTGGTCCAGGACCAGGCGACGGCCCCCGGGGTCGTGTGCGACGAGTCGGGCTGGCTGGCGAGGTCGGGCGACACGTGCCCGCTGTGCGGCCGGGCGACGCGGCGCACCCCGGACGTCATCGACGCGCTGGCGGACGCCGTGATCGGCGAGGGCGGCTCGGTGGAGCACGTGCTCGCCGACACCGCCCTCAGGGAGCACACCGTGGCCGCGTCGCTCCGCTTCCCGCTGCCCGCCCGGCCCCGGCTGGACACCCCTTCCTGAACGGCCGCGAACCCCTCCGGACGATGTGGTGTCCGGAGGGGCGCTGTGACCCGTTATCCCAGGCCGGGCTTGAGCGTGACCTTGGTCCAGCCGGGCTCGCGCTTGTCGAAGTGCGCGTAGGCGTCCGGCGCCTCCCGGAGCGGCAGCTCGTGGGAGAGGATGTACGAAGGCTCGACCTTGCCGGTGTGGATCAGGTTGCGCAGGTGGCGGTCGTAGCGCTTGACCGGGCACTGGCCGCTGCCGATCGTCTGGCCCTTGTACCAGTGCCAACCGTACTCCAGCGGCACCCGTCCGTGCTTGGCGAGATCGTCGGCCCCTCCGGGGTCCTCCGGGACGAAGACGCCCACGACTCCGATGCCGCCGGTGTACCGCACCGACTCCACCAGCTTGTTGAGGGTGTCGTCGGGATGCTCGTGGCCCTGAGGATCGTGGGCCTGGTAGCCCACGCACTCGCATCCCCGGTCGGCCCCCTCCCCGCCGGTGAGCTCCAGCACCCGCTCGACCGGGTTGACCTTGGAGTCGTCGATCGCGATGGCGCCGATCTTCTCGGCCAGGGCCAGCCGGTCGGGGTGGCGGTCCACCACCATGATCAGGCTGGCGCTCTTGACGACCGAGGAGAGCGCGGCCATGAGCCCGACGGGGCCGGCGCCCATGATGACGACCGACTCGCCGGGGCGAAGCCCTGCCATCTCGGTGGCGTGGTACCCGGTGGGGAAGATGTCGGAGCACATCACGTAGTCGTTCTGCTTCTCGCGACCGTCCTCGGGCATCTTGCAGCAGTTGAAGTCCGCCCAGGGAACCCGGAGGAACTCGGCCTGGCCGCCCTCCCAGGGGCCCATGTCGGCGAAGCCGTACGCCCCGCCGCAGAGCCTGGGATAGTCGGGGTTGGCCCTGATGCAGTAGTTGGTGAACCCGGCGTTGCAGTTCTTGCACGAACCGCACGCGACGTTGAACGGAAGCGAGACGATGTCTCCGACGTTGATGCGCTCGACGGCCTCGCCGGCCTCGATGACCTCGCCGAAGTTCTCGTGCCCGAGGATCCTGCCCGACTCCATGTCGGTGCGGCCCTCGTACATGTGCAGGTCCGACCCGCAGATGTTCGTGGTAATGATCTTGACTATGACGTCGCGCGGTTCCTCGATGCGAGGGTCCGGTACGTCGTCCACGCTGACGTCGCGAGGTCCGTGGTAAACGAGTGCCTTCATTGTCGTGTCCTCCTGAAGTCCGACGCGGGTGAGGCCGGCGACCGCTCCGCCCGTCCCTGGGCGGCCGGACACGACCTCGGTGACACCCGGCTGCCGGACTTCCTGTCCGCCCTTCCCGTACGAGGGTCCGGCCGTGGCCAGGTGGATGAACCCCGCGGTCTCGCGTCTCCGTTCGACCATGACCCGCCCTCCGGCGGAGCACATCCCCCATCCATGTAGAGCGGCCCGGGGAACGCGGGCGCGGCGGGCCCGCCACCGCCTCGGCCGGCCCGTGGACCGGACGTGCGGCGGTTTTTCCCTGATCCGGGCATGCGTCCCTGTCCCGGGGAATGCGCCGGAGCCTACGCGGGTTACACAAGATGGTCGGTGAGAACGTGTCCCCGGGCCTCATTTATCGCCTTCGCGGAATACCGTCCGGCTGGAGCCGCGTTGTGCCACCCGCCGAGAGGCGACCGCTCACCGGCCATGGCTTCACCTCGTGCCCCGCACCTCAC
>NZ_JBFBIK010000122.1:0-21403 GCF_040685555.1 Sphaerisporangium sp. NPDC088356 | reverse complement strand
TGAGAGCGGTTCATGCCGGGATCGGCGCGTCGGGGCGGCGCGTCGTCAGCCGCGGGACAGGATCTTGCGGAGGGCGATGATGACCTTGTCCTGGATGTCCACGGGCAGCGACGGGTACATCGGAAGGGAGAAGATCTCCTTGGCCGCGGCCTCTGTCACCGGGAGGTCACCCGGACCCCAGCCGAGGTGGGCGAATCCGGTCATGGTGTGCACCGGCCACGGATAGCTGATGTTGAAGTGGAAGTCGAACTCCCGAAGCGCCTTGAGGATCTCGTCCCGCTCGGGATGGCGCACGACGTAGACGTAGTAGACGTGGTCGTTGCCCGGGGCCACCTGCGGCAGGACCAGCTCGGTGTCCTCGAGTCCCTCGGCGTAACGCTGTGCGAGCGCGCGGCGGCCGGCGATGTAGTCGTCCAGCCGGCGCAGCTTGCGGCGCAGGATCTCGGCGTGCACCTCGTCGAGCCGCGAGTTGTGGCCCGGCGTGCTCACCACGTAGTAGAGCTCCTCCATGCCGTAGCGGCGCAGCCGGCGCAGCTTCTCCTCGGCCTCGTCGTCGGAGGTGATCACGGCGCCCGCGTCACCGTACGCGCCGAGGACCTTGGTCGGGTAGAAGGAGAAGGCGCCCGCGTCACCGGTCGCCCCGGCGAGCCGGCCGTTCTTCGCGTGCGCCCCGTGCGCCTGGGCGCAGTCCTCCAGGAGCTTCAGGCCATGGGTCGCCGCCAGCCGTTGCAGCGGGGCCAGATCCACGCACTGGCCGTAGAGGTGCACCGGTACCAGGCACTTGGTCCGGTCGGTGATGGCGGCGGCCACCTTGCCGGTGTCCATCAGGTAGGTGTCGGGCTCCACGTCGACGAACACGGGAGTGGCGCCCACCCCGTCGATGGCGAGCACGGTCGGCGCCGCGGTGTTGGAAACGGTGATGACCTCGTCGCCGGGACCGACGCCCAGCGCCTGCAGGGCGAGCTTGACCGCGTTGGTGCCGTTGTCGACCCCGACGCAGTGCGTCACTCCGTTGTAGCGGGCGAACTCCTCCTCGAAGCTCCGCACGCTCTCGCCGAGAATGAGCTGATCCGAGCGGAACACGGTGTCGACCGCGTCGAGAATGTCCTCACGCTCGTTTTCGTACTCCCGCCGGTGGTCCCATACGTGAATGGCCATCGGTGCCGAACTCCTTTGGGGTCGATTGTTCTGTCAGAGGTTGTTCAGGCACAAGAGCAGGGTCCTGGCCTCGATGCTGAGGTAGTAGCTGTGCCATTGCAGCGCCAGCAGCTGCTCGACCGTGATCCATGCGAAATCCGGTGGCACCCGTAGCGAGAAGTCGTCGCCGGCCTCGACCACGAGGTAGCGGGTCTCGGCGTAGTGGAAACGCCCTCCCTCCTCGGACTGCACGACGTCGTAGAGGACTCCCTCACGCGCCGACAGCATGTAGTCGAGGAATTCCGGGTGACGATCCGCTGGGGTGCCGACGTAGTCGTCCATCGTGAACCGCACCGTGGGGCCGAGCTCGACCGTGTCCCGGTAGCCCGGCAGGACTTCGGCGCGCACCAGCGCGTGCAGCCTCCCGCCGATGCGCCGGACGACCAGCCCTGCCAGGCCGAGGCCGTGCGGCGCGAGCAGCGGCTGCTTCCAGCTGTGCACCTCGCGGGTCCGGGCGTTCACCCGGACGCCGACGATGCTGAAGTTCCCGCCGCCGTCCTCAGGGAAGATCTTTTCGCTGTCGCGGCGCCACCCCACCACGGAGTTCAGCGGAACCAGCCGGGCGGACAGCTCGTACTCGCTCTTGCGGCCGGTGAACCAGCTGAGGATCTCCGTCATCGTGTGCGTGCCGCCCGGCTCCGGGGAGTCCGGGGCGCCGTCGAACACGTCCCCGTCGTCCGGTCCGCTCGCCGGGGCCGCGATGGGCAGACACCCGAGGACGGTACGGGCGTCCATGTTCATGACGTTGCGCCGCTGGAGCAGCCGGCCGATCTGCCCGAGAGTCAGCCAGCAGAAGTCGTCATGGAGGGGCACGTCGTCGGTGACCTCGACGACGACGTTCCGGTTGCGCTTCAGGTGGAACCAGGCGCCCTGCTCCGACTGGAGGACGTCGACGAGGACCCTGCCCCTGCCCGGCTCGGTGAAGTACTCGACGTAGGGGGCGCGCGTTCCGCGATGCACCTGGGTGTAGTTGCTGGACGTCGCCTGGACGGTGGGCGACAACTGCACCAGGTCGGCGTTGCCGGGCTCCATCTTGGCCTGCAGCAGGAAATGCAGGACGCCGTCGAACTCCTTGGCGATTATTCCGAGGATGGCGATGTCCCGTTGTACGAGAATGGGCTGCCACCACTCTCTGATATGACCGTGGTTCGTCCTGACGTGCAGTCCTTCCACGCTGAAGAACCGGCCACTGTGGTGTTCGAGATTCCCGGTGTCGGGAGCGAAGCGCCATCCCTCTGGTTCGGTCAGTTCGTCCAGTGTGATTATGGTGCTCTCGAACGGCCGGTTTCTCTTCTTGTCGAGCCAGTCATCGATGTCGGGGCTCACCTGTGACGCGGTCGTTCGTGCCGAGGCGGTGACGCGGGCAGCGATGTCGAGGGGCATGCTGACGTCGAGCTGGTTGAGTCGCGCAGGCAACAGAGGCTCCCAGAGGTCGTATGACTGCCTGCATCGTCATACGACCGGGCTTCGCGACGCATCTTCTGGATTGCGGTGAGGCCGCTGTGGCATGTGGGATCAAGGGCCCGCGGACCCGCGAAGATCAGGCACGATGAAAAAGGTCACGGCATTACAGGAGATGCGTCGCCGACGTGCCGGTTGGCACGCTGTTCGTATGCCAACCGGCACATCCTGAGAGTGGGTGACCCATGAAATTCTTGTCTGATCAGGGGAATACTTCCGCCGCGGTAATCGGAATGGGTTATGTGGGATCGACCGTAGCGGCGGTCCTTGCCGGCGAAGGTGTCGACGTCGTGGGAATCGACGTCGATCCGGCACTGGTCGCCCAGTTGGAACAACGCCGTTGCTGGTTCAGCGAGCCGGGGCTGCCCGAGCTGCTGTACAGCGGCCTTGACTCGGGCCGGCTGCGTGTCACCACCGACTACGACTTGGTCGCCGACGTGGACGTGGTGATCATCGCCGTGGGCACGCCGGTCCGTGACACCGAGCTCGTCGATGTGTATCTGCGGAGCGCCTGCACTGAACTTGCCAAACGTCTGCGCGAAGGCCAGCTTGTCATCCTCAAGAGCACGGTGCCTCCTGGCCTGTCCAGGAACGTCGTCGCCCCGCTGCTGGAGGGCAGCGGACTCAAGGTGGGCGAGGACTTCGGACTGGTCTTCTGCCCCGAGCGGCTGTCGGAGGGCCAGGCCCTGCAGGAGATGAGGACGTTCCCGATCGCCGTCGGCGGATGGTGCCCCGACAGCGTGGCCGCCGCGGCCGCGTTCTGGCAGCGGACGATCGGCGCCGAGATCATCACCTGCACGTCGACGGAGAGCGCCGAGGTGGTGAAACTGGCGAGCAACTGGTGGATCGACCACAACATCGCGATGGCCAACGAGCTGGCCAAGCTGTGCGCCGTGCTGGACGTCGACGTGCTGGAAGTCATCGCCGCGGCGAACACCATGCAGAAGGGCACCGGAAACGTCAACATCCTGCTGCCGAGTGTGGGCGTCGGCGGGTCGTGCCTGACCAAGGATCCGTGGATGGTCTGGCGGGCTGCCCGCGACCGCGACGTCGAGCTGAACACGATCCCCGTCGCGCGGGAGGTCAACGACTCCATGCCGGCTTACACCGTCGATCTGATCGTCGAGGAACTGGCCAGGTCCGGCAAGCGGCTGGACGAGGCGAAGATCGCGGTGCTCGGGGTGTCGTTCAAGAACAACACCGGCGACCTTCGCGCGACCCCGGTGCTGCCGGTCGTGAACAAGCTGCAGCAGGGCGGGGCCGAGGTCACCATCTACGACCCGCTCGCCGACTCCGGCGAGGTCAAGAGGATCTTCGGGCTGGCGCCTTCCGAGACGGCGCGTGAGGCGCTGTCCGGCGCCGACTGCATCGCCGTGCTCGCGGGGCACGACAGGTTCGCCGAGATCGATTTCGTGGCGCTCCGGGAGTCGGTGGCGCCCTCGTGCGTCATCCTCGACGGCCGCGCCTACTACTCTCGCGAGACCATCGACCGGTTCCGGGAGCATGGTTTCGCCTACCGGGGAATCGGAAGGTAGCGGTCATGGCGCGGGTCGTGGTAACCGGAGGATGCGGGTTCCTGGGCAGTCATCTGGTCGACGAGCTGGTCCGGCGGGGCGACGAGGTGACCGTGTTCGACGGCGGCACGCCGCCCCCCGACCAGTCACCGCCGCCCTCGGTCCGTTACGTGACCGGGGACATCCGGGACGCGGCACAGCTGGCCGAGGTCGTGAAGGACGGTGTGGACACCGTCTACCACTTCGCCGCCGTTGTCGGGGTCGATCGCTATCTCGACCGTCCGCTCGACGTCATCGACATCAACCTGCTCGGCACCCGGAACACGCTGGAACTCGCCTCCAGGGCGGGCGCGAAGGTCGTCGTCGCCAGCACCAGCGAGGTGTTCGGGAAGAACCCCGCGGTCCCGTGGCGGGAGAACGACGACCGGGTCCTGGGCAGCACCGACGTGGACCGGTGGAGCTATTCCTCCAGCAAGGCGCTGGGCGAGCACCTCGCCTTCGCCTTCGCCCGCGACCGCGGGCTCAGAACGGCCATCGTGCGCTTCTTCAACGTGTACGGCCCGCGGCAGCGGCCGGCGTTCGTGGTCAGCAGGAGCATCCACCGCGCCCTGAACGGTGAGCCGCAGGTGGTGTACGACGGCGGCGGCCAGACGCGGTGCTTCACCTACGTCCAGGACGCGATCGACGCGACGATCGCCGTCGGCACGAACGAGGCCGCCGTCGGGGAGTGCTTCAACGTCGGCAGCTCGGTCGAGACCACGGTGGCCGAGCTGAGCGCCCTGGTCGCGGAGCTGACCGGCGCCGGGGCGATCGTGCCGATCGAGACGCGGGACCGGCTCGGCGCCCGCTACCAGGACCTGCGCAGGCGGGTTCCGGAAACGAGCAAGATCAGGGCAATGCTCGGATGGCGGTGCGCGACGGACCTGCGCGAGGGGCTCACCAGGACGATCGAGTGGGCGCGGGAGAACCCGTCGTGGCTCGCCCTGTCCGACAGCGGCGCGGCGCCGGACAGCGACCTGGCGGCGACCACACCCGCCTGAACCACCTACGGCCTGCCTGTTCCCACGGCCATCGAAGCACCCGGGCGGTCTTGGGTTCGCGGCTCGTCTTCACCGGCGAGTTCGTCCAGAACCCGAGGCCGCCCAAAGCGCTTGCCCGGGCCGGCGCGGGCCGGCACCCGTCTCCCCGGCTGCCAGGGGGCGGCGCGCGGCATGGTCAGCGGCGGACCGCGACGAACAATCCCCTGCCGGCCAGCCCGTCCTCGAAGTACTCGGCGTCACAGCCCGCCGCGGCGAACGCGGCCTGATACTCCTCACGCCGGTAGACGCCCATCACCTGGACGTCGGCGGTGTGACGGATGCCGTCCGCGTCGGCCACGATGAAATGCGTCTCCAGGTGGTGCCTGCCGTCGCGAAGGACGCCGTGCGAGACGCGCGCGATGGTCCGGCCGTCGTCCCTGTGCACGATGTCACCGACCACGGTGCGGTCGGTGGCCCTCTCCGGCGAGTACCACGGTTCGACGATGAGCACCCCTCCAGGGTTGAGATGCCCGGCCATACATGCGACCGCGGCCTTCAACCGTGACAACGGCAGAAAGGCGATCGCGCTGTGGAGGCACGTCACCGCGTCGAACGTGCGGTTGAGCGCGAAGTCGCTCATGTCGCCGGCGTGGATCGGCACGTGCGGCAGTTTGCTCGCCGCCTGCTCCCGCATGGCGGGTGTGATGTCGAGCCCCTCAACGTCGGGGAACACGTCCTTCAGCGAGCGCAGGTGCTCTCCGGTGCCGCAGCCGACGTCCAGCAGCGAACGGGCGCCGGGCTTGTGCGCGCGGATGTGCCGTTCGACGGCCTTGGACTCGGCGGCGTAATCCTTGCCCCGTGCGGTGTAGACCAGGTCGAAAAGCTTGGCGTGTTCGGCGTCGAAGAGCATGGAATCGGCGGTGAAAGCGGTACGGGTCATTTATTCGCCTCTTTTCCCGAGGGCTTGTCGTTTGTCCCTGCACAAACAACTCTTCGGCACCGCGAGCCCTCGAGACAGAGAAATGGACGGCAGCAAGCTGCACACTCCTGACCGCTTTCTGCCACCTATGCGCGCAATATTTTCACTCCGTGACCGGCCCGGGGACGGGGAAACCCGGACGGCACCAGGATTCGGCCGAGATCTGATCGCTCCCCCGGCGGCCGGTGCGGTTCGACGGCCGCGGCGGGCGTGGACGACGGCGCGTCCTCGAACCAAGCACGCAATCCAGAAGACGCCCGCGACGGCGCCTGACGCCATACTGGGTACCGAACGTCGACTCGAATAAGCGGGGCCCTAACGGTACGAAAAGGCGACCGGATACCACCCACAGACGCGGCGACCGTCCGCTGTGCGCGCCCCTGTTTCGGGCGCGCGAGGGCCCCTACTGGCTGCCGCTGGGGCATGTCACCTGGCATGGCCATTTTCGCTCATCATCTAGGAGGAAGGGCTCCGATGCGGATTCTCTTCGTGACCAATCCCTTCAGATCGCACCTGTATCTACAGGTCCCGTTGGCGTGGGCGCTCCGTAACGCGGGGCATGAGGTGTGCGTCGTCGGCCCGCCGGATATGGCCGACGACATCGCACACACCGGACTTCCCAACGTGTCGGTCGGCGAATGGCTCCTACTCGAGGAGAGGATGGCGCAGGCGCCGCCCGTCGACGATTCGATGGGGGTCGCCGACCCGCGGGGTCAGCGCACCGGAAGGTCGGTACAGACCGACTTCGGCTGGGGCGATCCGCACGCCGAGCTGGAGGACCTCACCACGGGCGTGCGTGAGGTGTTCTTTCCCGACGCCACGATCCACGACCTGGTGAACTTCGCTCGCATGTGGCAGCCCGACCTGGTGATCACCGACCCGACCGCCTTCCACGGCGCGGTCGCGGCTCGGGTCGTCGGCGCGGCGCATGCCCGGATGCTGTTCACCGTGGACAGGATGGGGCAGCTGCGTGCGGCCTGCCGGCCCGGGTTCGCCTCCGTCGGCGACCCGATGCGCGACTGGTTGCAGCCGATCCTTCAGGGGTACGGCTGCGACTTCGACGAGTCGACGGTGGTCGGGCAGTGGACCATCTCCCCCATGCCGCTGTGGATGTGGCGGCCGGAGGGCGTGCACTACATCCCGATGCGCAATGTGCCGTTCAACGGTCCCGCGACGACACCGAGGTGGTTGTACGAGCCGCCCGCCCGCAGGCGCGTCTGCTTCACGCTCGGCATCTCGCATCGCGATGCCAACATCGACGGCACGTCGGCTTCGGCCCGTGATCTCTTCGACGCGGTGGCCGACCTCGACATCGAGGTGATCGCGACCCTCAATGCCAAACAGCTCGAGTCGGTACCGAACCTCCCGGACAACGTGCGTGCCGTCGACTTCGTCCCGTTGAACGCGCTGCTGCCCACGTGTTCGGCGATCGTCCACGAAGGCGGCTGCGGGACCTTCGCGGCGTCGCTCGAATACGCCGTCCCGCAGGTCATCGCGCCCAACGATTTCAAGGTCGAGAAGTGGTGGGGTTCGGTGGCCATGGCGACCGGGCTGGAGGAGCGCGGCGCCGGGGTGTACGCGGCCAATGCCGGCCGTCTGACCGCCGACGTGCTGCGAGACAGTCTCAAGCTGGTCCTGGAGGATCCGTCATTCGCGGCGAACGCCGCTCAGCTGCGCAACGAGACGATAGCGACGCCGAGCCCGCATGATCTCGTGCCGCTGCTGCAGAGGCTGACCACCGAATTCCGCACGTCGCGCCCTTGACCCGCTCTTCGATCTTGACGGGTGGGTGCCGGCGTGGCCTGACAGTCCGTCGTACCCGATGGGGTCCGCCCGGCCGCGAGCCGCGCACCGACCCCATCGCCCCGACCACTGACCCACGAATCGCAGAACGGACCGGATGATGAAGGGAATCGTTCTCGCCGGCGGCAGCGGTACACGGCTGTTCCCACTGACCTTGGTGACGTCCAAGCAGCTGCTCGCCGTCTACAACAAGCCGATGGTCTACTACCCGCTCTCCGTGCTGATGCTGGCCGGGATCCGGGACATCTTGATCATCTCCACGCCGTCAGCCGTCCCGGTCATACAGAGCCTGCTCGGCGACGGCTCGAAGCTCGGCCTGAACCTGTCCTACGCGGTGCAGGACGAGCCGCGCGGCATCGCCGAGGCGTTCCTGATCGGCGCCGGCCACATCGGCGACGACAGCTCGGCGCTGATCCTCGGCGACAACCTCTTCCACGGTGCCGGGTTCCCGGAGTTGCTGCGCCGATCCCGGGAGTCGCTCGACGGCTGCACCCTGTTCGGCTACCCGGTGCCCGACCCGGAGCGGTACGGCATCGGCGAGGTGGACTCCGGGGGCATGCTGGTCTCCATCGAGGAGAAGCCGCTGTGCCCCCGCTCCGACAACGCGATCACGGGCCTGTACTTCTACGACAACGAGGTCGTCGACATCGCGCGAGGTATCGCCCCCTCGGCCCGCGGCGAACTGGAGATCACCGACGTCAACCTCGAATACCTCAGGCAGGGCCGGGCGAGGCTGATCGGGCTGGGTCGTGGCTGCACCTGGCTCGACTGCGGCACCTACGACTCCCTGCTGTCCGCCAGCCAGTACGTGCAGGCCGTGGAGAAGCACCAGGGTGAGCGGGTGGCCTGCCTGGAGGAGATCGCCCTGCGGATGGGCTTCATCGACGCCGAGGCCTGTTACCGGCTCGGCGCCGGAATGGGGCAGTCGAACTACGGCCGATACCTTACGGAGATCGCCTATGCCCTGGGCTGAGCCGCCCCACCTCCGGCTCCCGGGCGGCCGTGGCGTCCTCACGTTCCAAGGAGATCCCCGTGCTTTTCGCGCCCATCCCCCTGCGGTCGCTGACCATCCCCAACCGCGTCTGGATGGCACCGATGTGCCAGTACTCGGCCGCCGCCGACGGCCCGCAGACCGGAGTGCCGGATGATTGGCACTTCGCCCACCTCGCGAGCCGGGCGGTGGGCGGCGCCGGGCTGATCCTGACCGAGGCCACCTCAGTCTCCCCGGAGGGACGGATCAGCCCCGCCGACCTCGGGCTGTGGAACGACCGCCAGCAGGCGGCGTTCACCCGGATCACCGGCTTCCTGTCCCGGCACGGCACCGTGCCCGGCATCCAGCTCGCGCACGCAGGCCGTAAGGCCTCCGCCGACCGGCCCTGGCGCGGCGGCGCTCCGCTCGGCACCGCGGAGGGCGGCTGGCGGCCGGTCGCGCCCAGCCCGATTCCCTTCTCCGACCGCTACCCGGCACCCGAGGAACTGCCGGCCGACCGGATCCGCGGCATCGTGGGCGACTTCGCCGCCGCGGCCGGGCGCGCGCTGCGGGCGGGGTTCCAGGTGGTGGAGATCCACGGCGCGCACGGCTACCTGATCGGTGAGTTCCTCTCCTCGCACAGCAACCACCGCACCGACGCCTACGGCGGCCCGTTCGAGAACCGCATCCGTTTCGCCCTGGAGGTCGTCGACGCCGTGCGCGCCGTCTGGCCCGAGGAGCTGCCGGTGTTCTTCCGGGTCTCGGCGACCGACTGGCTCCCCGATGACCAGGGCTGGAGCCTGGACGACACCGTGCGCCTGGCCAAGGAGCTGCTCGCCCACGGCGTCGACCTGCTGGACGTCTCCAGCGGCGGCAACGCCGCGGGAGTGAAGATCCCCACCGGCCCCGGGTACCAGGTGCCGTTCGCGGCGCGGGTGCGCGCCGAGACCGGCGGGGCGGTGGCCGCGGTCGGCCAGATCACCGACCCCCACCAGGCCGAGTCGATCCTCGCCTCCGGTCAGGCCGATGCCGTCCTGCTCGGCCGCGAACTGCTGCGCGACCCCTACTGGCCGCAGCGGGCAGCCCTCGCGCTGGGTGAGCGACCGCGCCGCCCCGACCAGTACCTTCGCGCGGTATGAGATCCCGGCGCGCGGTCAGCTCGCGGTGGCGGGGCGGTACACGCACATGTTCGCCCGGATCGACACGCCGGCGGCGGCGCATCTTCCGGCTTGCGTTTCTCGTTCCATCTCAAGGCGGCGTTTTCTTCCTCGTTGCGCACTTACAACCGATTTGGCCGCGTACCGGGCCAACCCCCTTCGACGGTGTTACGGTCGATTTCGAGCCGCCAGCCCGGTTGTCCGCTCACCTCGAAGGTCGTCATCGCCCCCAGACATCTCGGAGTGTCCATTGTCGACTTGGAGCGCCACTCGCGTGCCCGACGGACGGTTCGACACGCCTGTCACGCCGAACGGCCGAGCCCTGCTGGCCCTGGTAGAGCAGGACATCGCCCGGATCCGGGACGAAGCCGCCGCCCACGACCGTTTCGGCGAGTTTCCGACCGAGACCTTCGAGCGGTTCCTCGACAACGGCGTCATGGCAGGGACCGTCCCCACTGAGCTCGGCGGCATGGGCGTCTCGTGCCTGTCCGACGTCGCGACGGTGCTGGCCGCCGTCGCCGCGGCCGACGCCTCCACCGCGCTGGCCCTGCACGTGCAGCTCAGCCGCGGCCTGACCTTCACCTACGAGTGGCAACACGGCTCGCCGCCGGTGCGGGCGCTGGCGGAGCGGCTGATGCGCGGCATGGCGTCGGCCCGGCTCGTGATCTGCGGCGGCGCGAAGGACCACCACACGGCGGTCACCCGGCTGACGCCCGACGGGCACGGCGGCTGGCTTCTGTCCGGCCGCAAGACGCTGGTGACCCTCGCGCCGATCGCCACCCACTTCCTGGTGCACACCCAGAAGGTCGTCGACGGCGAGCCGGTCACACTCGCCGCCGCGATCCTCGACCGCGCGACCCCCGGGCTGACCGTCCTGCCCGAGTGGGACGGCCTCGGCATGCGAGCGTCGGGCACATGCGACATCGTGTTCGACGACTGCCCGGTCGCCGCGGAGAACGTGCTGCAACGGGGAGTCATCGGTGCGCAGAGCGACCGGGCACTGGCCGGGCAGACCGTCAGCTCCATCACCATGCTCGGCATCTACGCCGGCGTCGCACGTGCCGCCCGTGACATCGCCGTCGGCGCGGCCGCGCGCCGGTCGACCGCGCCACCGGCCGTGCGGGCCCTGGTGTCCGACATCGAGGCCAACCTCTACACGCTTCGGGCCACGGCCGCGGCGGCGCTCGCCAACGCCGATGAGCTCAACGACGACCTCACCGGCGACCTGGACGAGCGCGGCAGGCGAATGATGGTGCCCTTCCAGTACGCGAAGCTGGCGGTGAACCGGCTGTCGCGGTCGGTGGTCGACGACTGCCTGACCGTCGTCGGCGGTGCGGCCTACGGGGCGGCGCACCCGCTGTCGCGACTTTCCCGCGACGTGCGCGCCGGATGGTTCATGCAGCCGTACACCTACGTCGACGCGGTCGACTTCCTCAGCGGTCAGGCACTCGGCATAGATCGCGACAACAACTACATGAGCTACCGCGCGAGCGCGGCCGCCGCGCACTGAGCGGCCGGCACGTCAGCGGGCGACAGCGTCAGCGACCTGACCGGCGCACCGGCGGACCTCGCGTGGACCGGCTGGTGATCGTCCGGAACCGGTCTGCCGCACACCATTTTTGTCCCATCTGACCTGCGGCGATGTCGTGGGGCTTATAGATTTCCGCCCTCATCCCAAGGAGGGCGGATGGATATTCTGATCACCATGGCGCAGCTTCCGGCGCTGCGCCGCGAGCTCTCTGCCATCCCCGGGGAGGCCGGGCGATTCTCCGAGCCGCGGCTGTCCGCCGAGGACGAAACGCCGCGGTGCAGTCGGCCAGCGCCTGCTGCAGCACCACCGCCGACACCTCCCCCAGCCACGCCCGGTGGGGGCGTTTCTTCGCCGCCGTGATCACCCGGACCGAAGGCTCGGCATCGGTCACGAACGGCAACCCCTGCGTGTAAGCCTGGTCGCGGACCGCCAACGCGTCGTTGGACACCACCCGCGCGCACCCCAACGCCCGAGCCAGGCCAGGACACGCTCACGCCCTGGCAGGCACTCCCGCGTCGGCCTTCATCCCCGGCGTGAACGCCGGAGCACGGGCCGACAATCCGGTAGCAAGTCGTGCCGAGACATCCCGCGCTACGCGCGTCGCTCGGACTCCGCCTGGGCGAGCATGCGTTTGAGCAGGGCGATGAGCGTGTCCTGCTCGGCGGGGTCCAGGGGTTCGACCATCGCGTCCTCGGCCGTGCCGCGGAGCTTCATGGCGGCGAACCAGCGGGCATGCCCCAGCTCGGTGAGCTCCACGTCGACGCGCCGCCGGTCCTCGGTGCCGCGGAGCCTGCGGACCAGGCCGGCGTTCTCCAAGGTCTCGACCCGGCCGGTCATCCCGGCCGGCGAGACCATCAGCTCGGCGGCCAGCTCGGACGGCGTGGCGCGCCAGGGCGTCCCGCGTGAGGCCAGGCGATGCAGGGTCTCGAACTCGAACCTCTGCAGCCCCACCTCGGCCAGGGCCTGGTCCTTGGCGTGGTTCACGTGCCTGGCCAGGAGCTGGATGCGGGTGACGATCGCCTCGACCCGCTCGTCGAAGGGCGCCTTGTCACGCCAGCGGGCGAGATGCCGATCGACGGAGTCCTCCACCTCCTCAGTATGCTACGCCGACAAGTATTTCGTTGACAAAAGATTCGTCAGCGAAATACTTTCGAGCCGTGAACTCCTCCATCCGCCGACTGCTGGCCGGCCGTACCATCGCGGCGCTGGCCACCGCGCTGATCCCCATGACGCTGACACTCGCGGTCGTCCAAGCCACCGGGTCGGCGGCCGATCTCGGTGTGGTCCTGTCCTTTGAGCTGCTGCCACTGCTGGCTCTGCTGCCCGTCGCAGGCGTGATCGCCGACCGCTTCCCGCCGCAACGGGTCATCCTGGCCGCCGACCTGGTACGCGGTGCCGCCCAGCTCGGGATCGCGGCCGAACTGCTCGCCGGCGAGGTACGCATCCCGGTTCTCGCGGCGCTGTCGGCCATCACAGGCGCCGGGGTGGCCTTCGGTACGCCCGCGGTGCGGACGCTGGTCGCGGCGGTGGTGGCGGGGCCGGACCGGCTGCGGATCAATGCGCGGCTGGGCGTGGCGACCGGGCTCGCCCAGATGGTCGCCCCCGCCTTGGCCGGATCACTGATACTGGCGGTGGGGGCGGGCTGGTCCTCACTCCTGACCGGTGGGCTGTTCGCCGCCTCCGCGCTGACACTCGCCCGCCTGCGCCCGGCCCGTACCGCCTCGCGAAACCGGCGCGGAGCATTCGCCGGGGAACTGCGCGGGGGATGGGCGGAGACCCGCCGCCACCCCTGGTTCCTGGTCAACGTGCTGGGTCACGGCGTATGGCATCTGGCGGCCGGTTTCCTGCTGACGCTCGGCCCGATCATCGCGCTGCGCCACCTGGGTGGTGCGACCTCCTGGGTGATCATCGCTCAGCTCGGCACCGTGGGCATGGTGGCCGGCATCTACGCCGCACCCCGGCTGCCCATCCGCCGTCCGCTGGTGGCCGTCGCGGTGGGAGCCGCCGTTTACGCGCTGCCGATGGCCGCCTTCGCGGCGCCCATGCCGGTGACGGTCGTCGCGATCGCCTACTTCGCGGCGATGTTCGGCCTTGGCGTGCTGAGCCCGCTGTGGGAGACGACCATGCAGCAGCGCATCCCCGAGGAGGCATTGGGGCGGGTGGGGTCGTTCGACACGCTCATCTCCTTCGCCGCCCGGCCGCTCGGGCTGGCGGTCGCCGCCCCCGTCGCCGCGCTGACCGGCACCATGGCCCCCCTGCTCATCGGTGCGGCACTGGTCGCCGCGGCCAACCTGGCCGTGCTCCTGCTGCCGGACGTCTGGCAGGTACCGGCGGAGGAGGCCGTACAGCGGGAAACGCCGGCTCAGGCGTCGTCGACCTCAGCCGGACGGCAGAGGATCGACCGGGGTGGTCACGTCAACGGACCTGATGCTTGGGCCGAGGAACGTCGGAACCGGATCTCGCGCTAAGCCCTGTCCGGGCGCACCTCGGTCGCCTCGCTGGCCCGCTACGCCCGGGTTTCGGGCGAAGCACTCGCGTGTTGGCAGGCCGGACGTGATCCCGCTGCACGTGAGCGCTGAGGGGCCGACGCGCGGCTCGCTCGCCATGACCAGTGGTCGGCATGGCCGTTTGGGACCTATGACACATTGCTCTGTTCATGGCTCGGCCGACGGTGAGATGTGGACCTTGCCCTTGGGTGAAGGCGCAGCATCGTGGTGCCGGTCGTCCCGACCGGCGCGAGGAGGATCAGTTGTGGGGCTGTTGACGATCGGGGCGTTCGCTCGGGCTGCGCGACTGTCGCCGAAGGCGTTACGGCTGTACGACGAGCTCGGGTTGCTCCGGCCGGCCGCGGTGGACGGAGAGTCGGGGTATCGCTTCTACGATCCAGCGCAGCTTGAGCGGGCCCGGTTGATCGCGTGGTTGCGACGGTTGGGCATGCCGCTGGCCCGCATCCGCCAAGTATGCGACCTGGAGCCGAAGGCGGCGGCCGAGCAGGTCGCCGACTACTGGGCCCAGGTGGTGGCCGACACCGCCGCACGCGAACAGCTGGCCACCTTCCTCGTCGATTACCTGTCAGGAAGGAGTAGCGCCGTGGAAGACACGGAAACCATGATCGGAATCCGTTACGCGGCCCGGTCGGAGTCGGGGCTGGTTCGCACGAGCAACGAGGACATCGCCTACGCCGGCACTCGGCTGCTGGCGGTGGCCGACGGAGTGCGCGGGCCGGCGGGGAATCTCGCGAGCACGGCGGCCATCGACGCGCTCAAACCGTTGGAGACGAAGACCCTACCTGCCGGCGATCTTCTTGGTGCGCTTGCCGATGCGGTCACTCAGGCCAACCGGGTGATCGGGGGCATCGCCGAGTCGACACCATCCGGTGAGGCGGCCACGACGCTGACCGCGATGCTGTGGTCGGGCTCCCAGCTGGCGCTGGTACACATCGGTGACACGCGGGCATATCTGCTGCGCGACGGCGAGATCTTCCAGATCACCCATGATCACACCTACGTGCAGTCGCTGCTCGACGAAGGCCGCCTCAGCCCGGAGGAGGCCGTCTCGCATCCGCAGCGCTCGCTGCTGGTCCGTGCGCTCACTGGCACAGGCGCGTTCCAGCCGGACCTGTCACTGCACACGGCCGCAGCCGGCGACCGCTACCTGTTGTGCTCCGACGGGCTGTCCGCTGTGGTTTCGGCAGCGTCCCTACGCGGCGTATTGAGCCGCACCGGGGGCCCTGAGCAGATCCTCGATGAGCTGATCAGGCTTGCGTACGCCGCGGGCGCACCGGACAACGTCGCCTGCGTGGTGGCTGATGTGGTGACACTGTGACGGGGTCTTACCCGGCCGGCCGAGCCCACCGCTGTAACGGCGGTGGAAGGTGAGCGCATCGGTTGTGCGTTCTTTCGGCGCGTACACGCTCGACCGGCGCCCCCTTGCGATCCCCGCCTACCGGCGGTTGTGGGTCGCCTCGGCTGCCTGCGCCATCGGCGGCTCGTTCAGCGTGGTCACGGTGCCGACGCAGCTGTTCACGGTGACTGGCTCGTCCGCGACCGTCGGTGCCGCAGCCGCGGTGTCATTCGGCGCCTTGGTCGTCGCGTCGCTGTGGGCCGGAGCCCTCGCCGACATCGTGGACCGGCGGGGGCTGCTGCTGACCGCTCACTGTGGCCTTGCTCTGACCTATGTGGCGCTGTGGGCCCAGGCGGCGCTGGGGGGCCGCTCTGTCGCCGTCCTGCTGGTTTTGGTGGCGTGCCAGGGGCTGACCTTCGGATCGATCATGGTAACGATGGGTGCTGCGGTGCCCCGCCTCGTCCCCGCCGAGCTGCTGCCGGCGGCGAACAGTCTCAGTTCCCTTGTCCGGTACACCGGGGCGATCATGGGTCCGTTACTGGCAGGTGTACTGATTCCGGTGGTCGGGCTCGGCACGCTCTACCTGTTCGACGCCATCGCGTTACTGGCCGTCGTGTGGGCGGTCGTCAAGTTGCCGCCAATCGTGCCCAGCCCTCACCCGGCGCCACGTGACGGATCGCCGGGCAGGCTCTCGGAGACATCATCGGATGCTGCGGCGGCACAGCGTGACCGGTTTCGGGCCATGCCGGGAAAGGTACTCGCCGGGTTTCGCTACCTGCTCACCAGCCGGGTGCTCGTAGCCATGCTGGCGGTGGACCTCGCCGCGATGGTCTTCGGGATGCCGATAGCGCTTCTTCCGGAACTGGCGCAACGCACCTACGGCGGGCCCGCGGGAGGAGGCTTGGAGCTGGGTCTGCTTTACGCCGCCTACCCGGCCGGCGTCTTCGCGGCCGGGCTGATGTCGGGCACGTTCACGCGCGCACACCGTCACGGTGCCCTGATGGCATCGGCTGCCGTCGCCTGGGGAGGAACCGTCGTGGTCCTCGGGTTGGCTCCGCGACTGTGGATCGCGCTGGCGGCGCTCATGCTCGGCGGCGCGGTGAACTGCGTGCTCAGTACCTTCCGCAACGCCATCTCACAGGCGTATACCGACGACGCCATGCGCGGCCGGATTCAGGGATCACTCACCATCGTCCTCTTCGGGGGCCCACAGGTCGCCAACCTGCTGCACGGGACCGCGGCAGCGGTATACGGCCCCCAAGCGACGATCTGCGTCGGCGGGCTGCTCACCGCTATGACCGTCGCGCTGATCGTGCGGGTAGCACCTCAGCTATGGCACTACGTCGCCCTGACGATAGATCGCTGATGTAGACCGGCCCCGACGCTGTCAGTCGGTGAGCACCGGGCCGGGTACGGCCGAAGGCCAGGCCGCAGGTGGTGACCGTCTCAGTCACCGATGCCCTCGCCCGGGTAGCTGTCACACGATCCGGTTCCGTTGTTCCTCAGACCCATGCTCTACCCAAACTACGGGGCGAACCGCGACGGAGAACGACCCGTGATCGCGGTCGTGGCATCGTATGAAGCATCCGATCGTATCCACCCGAACCTGAAAGAGATCCGATGATCTTCATTACCGCTAAGTTCCGAGTGCTGCCGGAGTACGCCGACCAGTGGCCCGAGATCGCCGACGAGTTCACCAGGGCGACTCGCGGCGAGCCGGGCTGCCTGTGGTTCGACTGGTCTCGCAGCGTCGAGGACCCGGCCGAGTACGTGCTGGTCGAGGCATTCCGCGACGCCGACGCCGGGGCGGCCCACGTCCAGTCCGAGCATTTCCGGAACGCGCAGCGCACCCTCCCGCCTCACCTGGCCGAGACGCCTCGGATCGTCAACACCACGCTCCCGCAGGACGACTGGTCCCTCCTCGGCGAGATGGCCGTGCCCGAACGGAGTTGAAGCCCGGGTCGGTGCCGTGTCGCATCGACGTTTGCCCGCCTCACGCTGGTCGCCGCCTCATGTAGTGAATGATTTGCGGAGTTCCCGGTCCAGAAAGGTCGCTGTATGCGTGCTACCACGGATGACGACTCAAGCCGGGCGGTTCGTGCTTGCCGAGCATGGGCCGTCGAGCAAGCCGATCATCCGGGCTGGGATGCGGTTGGTGGAACCGGTGTTCGCGCGGTTCGAAGCCGGCAGTGTGGCGCGGCGGCCATGGGCCGTCGCGCCACAGGTGCGGTGTTCCGGGTGTTCGAAGGTCAGCTCGCGCTGCAGGAGACCGTCGGCCAGGTCCAGTTGCCGTTGGTCTGGATGGTCACGCCGAAGTTGTTGCCGCTGCCGTTGGGCTTGGCGGTCAGCACCTGGGCGCTGGGGTAGCTGGCGCTGATGTTCCAGGTAGCGATGATCTTCGCCGGGGACGGCACGTTCATCGTCACGGTCCAGTTGTTGGAGCCGGAGACCGAGACGTTGAGGTTGTACCGGTCACTCCACTGCTGACCCGCGGACAGCGACGCGGTGCAGCTGCCGCCGCCACCGCCACCGCCACCGCCACCGCCACCGGAGGTGCTGTCCAGCGTTATGTTGGAGTTCCCGCTGCTCTGATATCCCTCGGTTGCGAGGATCATGTAGTCATGGCTGCCCAGATTCATTCCATTACGGGCCCATGCGTCGAAGTGGTTACCAGTGGTTATGGTTCCGCCGGTTTTCTTCGACTGCCGGACGCTCCAGTACTGATTGAAGGTTCTATTGCCTTCGATGGAGGGGGCGTTGGTTCGCGTCGTCTGGTAGATGTCGTACGTGCCGCCATCGCTGGTGACCGTGCCCTTGTACGTTCCCGTGGGCCGATAAGTGCCCCAGTTATCGACGATGTAATATTCCACCAGTGGGTTTCTCGTCCACCCGTAGAGAGCCAGATACGCGTTGCCGGACGGGTTGAAGCTGCCCGAGTAGTTCACGGTCCTGCGTCCGCCGGTGCTCCAGCCCTTACCGGCGACGAAATTCCCGACGTTGCTCCATGAGGTGCTGTAATTGCCGCCGGATCCGAGGTTCATGGAGGACGACCCGCCGCCATCGGTCCAGAACGAATAGAAGTAGCCGTTGTTGGTGCCGGTTTGGCTGGAGGTTATGGCCGCGTTGGCGGTGCCGGGCAGCATCGTTATGGCCGCGGCCAGCGCTACGGCGCAGACACGGCCGATGAGCAGCCTGGTAGGGCCGCGTCTGCGGCTCTGCGAGCGGGTGAGGGCGTCGTTCATGTGCGTGCTTCCTCCTTGTGAAGGCCGGCCGGGGGTCAGGCGGCGCGTTACGAGTCGGCGGGGGTTGGCCGGTGTGGCGTGGCGAGCCCCAGGAGGTGACCACGCCACGTTCTTGGCCGGGCGGTGTGTCATCCGCCGCCGGGGCGGTGTGCCGGGTGAGCCGGGTAGGGGTCAGCCTGCGCTGCAGGAGACCGTCGGCCAGGTCCAGTTGCCGTTGGTCTGGATGGTCACGCCGAAGTTGTTGCCGCTGCCGTTGGGCTTGGCGGTCAGCACCTGGGCGCTGGGGTAGCTGGCGCTGATGTTCCAGGTAGCGATGATCTTCGCCGGGGACGGCACGTTCATCGTCACGGTCCAGTTGTTGGAGCCGGAGACCGAGACGTTGAGGTTGTACCGGTCACTCCACTGCTGACCCGCGGACAGCGACGCGGTGCAGCTGCCGCCGCCACCGGGCGGGGGGCTGGAGGGAGGCGGCGTACCTCCGCCGCCGGTGGGCGCGACGGCCCTGCCGGTGGAGGGGGAGATCATGCCGGCGCACAGGTTGCGGCTGCGCAGGTTGGCTGCGATCTGCGGGATCGCCTGGACTGTCGTCGCGTACTGGTCGTGCATGAGGATGACCTGACCGTTTTGCAACCGGCCCGCGGCCTGCACGATCTGGGCCGTGCTGGCGCCGTTCCAGTCCTGGGAGTCGACGTCCCAGATGATCTCGGTGAGGCCGAGTTGCTGCTCGACCGACTTGAGCGTGGAGTTGGTCTCCCCGTACGGCGGGCGGAACAGCTTCGGCGCGGTCCCGGTGGCCTGCTGGATGGCCTGCTGGGTCCGCTGGAGCTCGGACTGGATCTGCGAGCTGCTCATCTGGGTCAGGTGCGGGTGGGTCCAGCTGTGGTTGCCGATCCACATGCCGGCGTCCTGCTGGGCCCTGACCAGTGCCTGGTTGTTCTGCGCGTTCTGCCCGATGTTGAAGAACGTCGCCCGCAGGCCGTTCGACTTGAGGGTGTTCAGCAGGTTGGTGGTGTTGCTCGGGTTCGGGCCGTCGTCGTAAGTCAGGCCGACGTAGCCGGCGCTGCAGTCGGCGGCGCTGGCAGAGGACGACAGGCCCACGAAGAAGCTCGCGCCCAGGATGCCGGTCACGCCGGCGATGAGAGCCTTGCGGACGCAGGGCAGGCGCCCGCGGGTCCTGCCGTGCGGATTGGCGCTGTCGATCATGTCTGTTCCTCCACTGGAACGCTGATCGTCGAGGGGGCATGTGTGCGGAGGCCGGCCTGTGCGCAATTCTGCGCACGCCACCGAAACATGTCAATCAGATGAAGAAATGTTTCAGGTTAATGAACCGTTTAAGTGTGGCTTGACCTCGTGAAAGTGAGATGAAAAAGCCGAAATATTTCGAAGTTGACGAGGGCCAAGCGGCCCAGGCTCAGGCGGGAGGTGGGTCATTGTTCAGCACCCCGTCCAGCGTCGGCACCCTGGAGGGCGCGCGTTCCACCGCCACCGAGGCCGCGAGCGCGTCGGCCTCCGGCGGCCCCGCACGGCTGGACCGCAGGGACGTGGCGCCTGTCCGGGGCGTACGGCAGCCTGGTCGCCGGCAAGCGGAGCCCGGGGTTGTTCACGTTCACATGCTGTCTGCTGGTGGAGTCCCCTCTCCATCGGGTGGTTGGAGACGGTGTGGGGCGGAGCAAATACGAGGGAGAGAGCCACCGTCAAGGGCCGCCGCGTGTCTGTGTCGACTGCGCGGGCGCGGAGGGTGGCTTGTCTGGCGTTATCAGGGTGGACGCACCTTGATAACGAGGGCCCTGTGATGAAAATTTCACCTAGACTGCTTGCCCAGCACACGGAGCAACGAAAGTTTCAGTCCGCCGATTCGGCTTCCGTAGCTGGTGACATGCGTAAACCTCGGACAGGTCTACCGAAAGTTTTCGCCTTGGTCTTGACAAGTTTCGGAACGGTTTCCAAACTGAGTCTCCGAGGCGCTCTCCCCTGCGAGGTGGAGGTTCACAGGCGGGGAGCCGCCGTTCGCGACGCTCTGGTGGTGTGCGTCCCCTGACGAAAGGGGCGCGGCGTCGCTTCGCGGGGCGCCCCGCATTCCCCCTTCCTCCCGTTTTCCTGATTCAGTTAAGGAGGCTCAGATATGGGCGCAAATGCCATATCACCGCCTGGAACCCGACTACGCCGGGCCTTGGTCGCCGGCGCGGTCGGCGTGCTCGGCGTGGTCACGGCGCTGTCGGTGACGGTTCCCGCCGGTGCCGCGGCGAGCACGCTCGGCGCGGCGGCCGCGCAGAGCGGCCGGTACTTCGGCACCGCGATCAGTGCCAGCAAGCTCGGTGACTCGGCCTACACCACGATCGCGAACCGCGAGTTCAACATGGTGACGCCCGAGAACGAGATGAAGATCGACGCCACCGAGCCCCAGCAGGGCCAGTTCAACTTCACCAACGGTGACCGGGTCTACAACTGGGCCGTCCAGAACGGCAAGCAGGTCCGCGGGCACACCCTGGCCTGGCACTCCCAGCAGCCGGGCTGGATGCAGTCCCTGTCCGGCAGTGCGCTGCGCCAGGCGATGATCAACCACATCAACGGCGTGATGGCCCACTACAAGGGCAAGCTCGCCTACTGGGACGTGGTCAACGAGGCCTTCGACGACAGCTCCGGCGGCAGGCGCAACTCCAACCTGCAGCAGACCGGCAACGACTGGA
>NZ_JBFBIK010000121.1:9587-21704 GCF_040685555.1 Sphaerisporangium sp. NPDC088356 | reverse complement strand
CGCCGACGCGCCCCGGGCGGTGCGGTGTCAGGCCGCACCGAGGCTCGCCGCCCAGGGGTAGTACAGGTACACGAAGGACGCGGGGACGCCGGTCACGCGCTTGTTGAGGAACAGCCGGACCGCCGGCGCCGCGATCGGGATCCACGGCGTCTGCTCCATGACCTTGGCCTGGAGGCCGGCGACGAGCTTGGCCCGCGCCGTGTCGTCCGACGCGGTGGCCGCCTGCTCGATGAGGCTCTGCGTCTCCGCGTCGTCGTAGCCGTTGAAGTTCTGGGATCCGCCCTTGGCCGCGATCGTGCGCAGGAAGGCCAGGGGGTCCGGAATGTCCATGTAGTTGGTCGTCATGAAGCCGTCGTAACCGGCGCGCGCCTTGGCGTCGGAGAAGAAGGCGCCGTACTGCGCGCTCGGCACACCCTTGGGCTGGATGGTCAGGCCGAGCTCGCGCGCGGCGTTGGACATCTCCGACAGGATGTCGGCGTAGAACTGGCGCTCGCTGGGGTAGGCGATGGTGATCGGCGCGCTGCCGGGCGTGACCCCCGCGAGGGCCTTCTTCGCCTCTTCGAGGTTCTTCTTGGTGTCCGGCAGGGCGTCGTACGCGGGCCCGAACACGTCGTCGCCGTACGTCCACCCGCCCTTGGGCACCAGGGAGCGGGACGCCCGGGCGGTACCGGCGAAGACGGTCTGGGCGATCGCCTCGCGGTCGGTGGCGAGCGCCAGCGCGCGGCGGACCGCCGGGTCTCCGAGGGGCCCGTTGCCGGTGCTGATGACGGCCACCATCTGCAGGGACCTGCCGAGGTACAGCTTGCCGTTCTTGGAGGCCGTGAGCCGGTCCACCGCTCCGACGGGGACGTCGTAGGAGCCGTCGATGGCGCCGGTGTCGAGCGCGCTCGCGATGGCGCCGGGGTCCACGATGAACTGCAGGTCCAGCTGCTTGGTCTTCGCCTTGCGCTGCGCGTCCCAGTAGTCCTCGTTGCGCTCCAGGGAGATCTTGGAGCCCTTCTCCCACGAGGAGAGCTTGAAGGGCCCGGTGCACATGACCGACCCCTCGGGCGTTCCGTACTTCGCGCCCGCCTTCTCACGCTGCTCGCGCTGGACCACCACGCCGACGGGCGTGACCATGTACGAGTTGATCGTCGCGTCGGCCTTCTTCAGCCGGATCGTGACCTGGTCGTCGCCGGTCTTCTCGATGGACGCGATGTTGCCCGTGATCTGGTCCGACGCCCAGTAGCTGCCTTCCTTGGGGTCGAGGTGGCGCCGGAGGCTGAACACCACGTCGTCGGCCGTCATGGGCTTCCCGTCCCAGAACCGCACGCCCTGGCGCAGCGTGTACACCAGGGTCGTGGGATCGGGGGTCTCGACCTTCTCCGCCAGGTTCGGCTTGACCGAGTAGTCCGGGTCCAGGCGCATCAGGCCCTCGCAGAGGTTCGCGACGACCGTGTTCTCGGGATAGTTGAACGCCTTGATCGGGTCGAGCGACGCGGGCTCGCCGAAGGGCAGGTTCCAGCTCGCCTTGTCCAGTTCCCCCCGCGCGGCGGGGGTCGTGACGAGCAGGTCGTCGAGCTTGTGGTCGTCTACGGCCGGAGCGGTCGTCCCGCCGCTGCACGCGGCGAGCCCGAGGGTGAGCGAGACGGCAAGGAGCGCCGCCACACGGATACGCATCTGATCCTCCGAACACTGCGGGAGTTTGTCCATCTATGCGCCTGTACGTGGCACTTTCGGCGCGGTAAGCGGCGACGCTATCGCACAAAACGTTTTAGTAAAAGGTTTTGGGCGACCCGATCGCGCTCTACTCTGTCCGTATGCCGGACCAGGAATCTCGAGCGGGGCGCGCGACGATCAGGGATGTCGCCCGCGAGGCGGGCGTGTCCGTCACGACCGTGTCCCACGCGCTGAACGGCAAGGGGACCGCGTCGGAGGCCACGAGGCAGCGCGTCCTCGCCGTCGCCGAGCGCCTGGCCTACCGCGCCCATCCCATGGCCCGGGGCCTGCGCCGGGGGCGCACCGGCGTGCTCGCGCTCGACATGCGCCCGCTCGACGCCATCGGCTCATACCTTCCCGTGGGCGTCGACTACTTCGTGCGCTTCGCCGGGGCGGCGGCGGTGACCGCCCTGGACCACGGCCTCGGGCTCATGCTCGTGCCGGACATGACCAGGGCCGACCTCCCCCAGGCCGCCCACGGCGTCGACGGCTACGTCGTCGGCGACCCGCTACGCGACGACGCGGTCCTCACCCGGCTCCTCGACGCGGCCGTGCCGGTCGTGACCGTCGGGCGGGACCCGGGGCGCCCGGAGTTCGCCGACTGGGTCGGCCCCGACGACACCGTGGAGACCGAGCGCATGCTCGACCTGCTCGCGTCGCGCGGTGCGCGGGACGTCGCCCTGCTGGCCGGCACCGACGACAACGCGTGGAACGTGGACTCCGAAAGGGCCTACCGCGCCTGGGCGCGGCGGCGGAGCATGCCGGCGAGGGTCCTGCACGTCCCCGAGGCGGCGGGCGAGGACGGCGGGCGCGACGCCGCCCGGCGGCTGCTCACGGGCAAGCGGCGGCGGCCCGACGCGATCTACTGCCAGACCGGCCGCCACGCCGCCGGAGTCCTGGCCGAGGCGCGGCGGCTGGAGGTGGAGGTGCCGGGCGACCTGCTGCTCGCGGCCGGCTCGGACGCGCAGCAGACCCGCTTGGCCCGGCCCGCGATCACCGCGCTCGACCTCGCCCCTGAGGAGACGGCCAGGGCCGCCGTCGAGCTGCTCATCGCCCGCCTCAACGGCGACGCCACTCCCGGGCCGGTCATCGTCCCCGCGCAGCTGCACGTACGGGACTCGACCGCCCGGTAGGGGCTCTGGCGTCAGGTGGGCTGGGGGTCGCGCCGGAGGCGCTCGTCACGGCGGGCTCGCCGCCTGCGCAGGCGGCGGATCACCCACCAGGCCGGCACGGCCAGCACCACCAGGGCGACGATCACCAGCACCGGGAAGAAGACGGCGACCAGGCTCATGCCGAGCGATCCGGCGTCCTCCATGGTGCTGACCACCGGGGCGCCGACGCCGGCCGTGGAGACGTTGACGACGGGCCGGGCCGAGGCCTTCATGACGTGGACGGCGAAGGCCACGCCGATGCCGAGCACCCAGCTCACCCAGGGGTTGTCGTTCATCCAGGTGGAGTGGTCGAGCTGCGAGGCCGCCTGGGTGGCGCTGAAGACCACGCCCCCGGCGGCCGGCCGTACCGCGGTCTGGATCATGTCGTTCACATGGTCGACGACCGGTACCTTGTCGAGCACGATCTCGGCGAGCAGGAGCACGCCGATGATCGCGATCACCCAGCCGTTGGTCAGCCACGCGAAGTCGTGCGGCAGCCGTACGACGTCGGTGAAGTTGGCCAGGAGACCGACCACGAGCAGCGGGATGTAGGCGTTGAGCCCCGCCGCCGTGGACAGCCCGAGGCCGGTCAGTGCCGCGAGCATCGCACCTCCACAGTCCTTGCGTCCTGACAAGGAAGACGAAGGAGCAGCTGCCCCGCGTTCCCCGAACCAATCAGGATCGCGTGATCTCGCTCACGCGTTCGACCGCCGAGGTGAACTCCTCGATCATCTCGTAGACGACCTGGCGTGCCGGTTTGACCTGGTTCAGCTGGCCGACCACCTGGCCCACGAAGTAGTTCGCCATCTCGCGGGCGCCGGGCTCGCCGTTCTCGGCGGCCTTGCCGATGCGGGCGAGCGCGCCCTCGGCGAGCAGCATCTGCAGGGGCATCGGCAGCGCCCCGGGGCTCTCGGTGGCCTCGTCCCACTCGGTGGTCCAGGCCGACACCAGCTGCCTGGCCGGCTTGCCCGTACGCGACCGGGAGCGCACGGTGTCGAGCGAGGTGGCGTCGAGCAGCTTGCGCTTGACCACCGGGGGCGTCTCGGCCTCCTCGCTGGTGAGCCAGACCGAGCCGCACCAGACGCCCTCGGCGCCGAGGGCCATGGCGGCGGCCATCTGCCGCCCGCTCGCGATGCCGCCGGCCGCGAGCACGGGGACGGGCGCCACCGCGTCGACGACCTGGGGGACCAGCACCATGGTGGAGACCTCGCCGGTGTGGCCGCCCGCCTCGGTGCCCTGGGCGACGATCAGGTCGGCGCCGGCGGCCACCTGGCGCAGGGCGTGCTCCACCGTGCCGACCAGCGCCGCCACCGGGACGCCGGCGGCCCGCGCCTTCTCGACCATGACGGGGGGCGGCGTGCCGAGCGCGCTGGCGATCAGGCCGACGGGGTGCCTCAGGGCGATGTCGATGAGCCCGGTGGCGCCCGAGTGCGTGACCCTGAGCCCGATCTCGTCGGCCCTGCCGCCGCGCGGGCCGGCCTGACCCGCCGTGAACGTCTTGTCCGAGCTCACCCCGTACTTGGAGAACAGGTGGGCGACGAAGTCGCGGTGGACCTCGGGGATGAGGTCGAGGAGCCGGGCGCCGGGCTCGGTGACCGACCGGTCGATCTTGCCGGGCACCAGCACGTCGACCCCGTACGGCCGGCCGCGCACCTGCCTGTCGATCCAGGACAGCTCGCGGCCGAGCTGCTCGGGGGAGTAGGCCACGGCGCCGAGCACACCGAACCCGCCCGCGTTGGTGACCGCCGCCACCACGTCACGGCAGTGGCTGAAGGCGAACAGAGGGAACTCGACCCCGAACCTCTCACAGATCGCCGTTCGCATGTCGTGACCGTAGCCCTGCGGGCGCGGCGCGGTCCAGGTCACCGGCTCATGGATATCCCTCACCGGACAGCCATGAGCCGGACAGCGGGATTTCGGACGGCAAGATCGCCGGCAGGAGCGGTACGGACGTTCGGCTTCCCTGCTGGAGCGGTCCGGGGGTCAGCCGCCGGGCAGGAGCGCTCCGAGCGGGCTCGGTTCCCCGGCGGGGGACGGGACGTGCCAGCCCTCCTCCGGGGAGTACAGCCGGACGACCTTCGCGGGGACCCCGGCGATGACGCAGTGGTCGGGGAACTCGCCGCGCACGACGGCGCCGCCCGCGACGACCGACTGCCTGCCGATCCGCGTCCCCGGCAGGATGATCGCGCCCGCGCCGAGCCAGGAGCCCGCGCCGATGGACACCGGGTTGTTGCGCGGCCACTGGCGGCCTATGGGCATCTCGGGGTCGTCGTACACGTGGTTCTGGTCGGTGATGTAGACGTAGGGCCCCGTGAAGACGTCGTCGCCGATGTCGATGGACTGGTGGCCCACGATGTGGCTGCCCCTGCCGATCGAGCAGCCCCCGCCGATGCGGACGATGGAGTCCGGGCCGAGATCGACGCCCGGTCCCATCCCCGCCGAGATGGAGACGCGCTCACCCACGAGCGTGTGGTCGCCGATCTCGATCCAGGCCTCTCCGAAGATCGCGCCCTGGGGGAAGGACAGGCATGTACCCTCGCCGAGGTGGCGGAACCGGTACCTGGCCGGGGTCTTGGGGGTGACCGCGCCGGCCGCGCGGATCGCGGCCCAGCCACGGTGGATAAGGCCGCCGAAGATCCGGCGTAGTGCATCACGGGGTGACATAACCGGAAAAGTTACTCCGTGGTTAGGATGCTGGGAACGGACGCCCGGGGGATGTTCGGGCACTTCGCAAGCGTCCTTTGATATTCTGAGAGCCCGTGGACACGCGGTCGCCCGTCGGGACGGCCACGATCACAACGGACCACGGGAGACCCTCCTTGCGCAGCGCCGCAAACACCAAGCATCTGTTCGTCACCGGAGGCGTCGCCTCCAGTCTCGGTAAAGGGCTCACAGCCTCCAGCCTGGGGCGCCTGCTGAAGCTTCGCGGCCTGCGGGTCACCATGCAGAAGCTGGACCCCTACCTCAACGTCGACCCCGGGACGATGAACCCGTTCCAGCACGGTGAGGTGTTCGTCACAGACGACGGAGCCGAGACCGACCTCGACGTCGGCCACTACGAGCGATTCCTCGACACCGAGCTGCACGGCTCGGCCAACGTCACCACCGGCCAGGTCTACTCGAACGTCATCGCCAAAGAGCGGCGCGGCGAGTACCTCGGCGACACCGTGCAGGTGATCCCCCACATCACCAACGAGATCAAGGACCGCATCCGCGGCATGGCCGGCCCCGAAGTGGACGTGGTCATCACCGAGGTCGGCGGCACCGTGGGCGACATCGAGTCGCTGCCCTTCCTGGAGGCGGTACGCCAGGTCCGTCACGAGGTCGGCCGCGACAACGTGTTCTTCCTGCACGTCTCGCTCCTGCCGTACATCGGCCCGAGCGGCGAACTGAAGACCAAGCCCACCCAGCACTCGGTCGCCGCCCTGCGCAGCATCGGCATCCAGCCGGACGCCATCGTCTGCCGCTCCGACCGGCCCATCACCACCTCGCTGAAGCGCAAGATCAGCCTGATGTGCGACGTCGACGAGGACGCGGTCGTCTCGGCGATCGACGCCCCGAGCATCTACGACATCCCCAGGGTGCTGCACTCCGAGGGCCTGGACGCGTACGTCATACGGCGCCTCGGCCTGCCCTTCCGCGACGTCGACTGGCACGAGTGGGACCAGCTCCTGCGCCGGGTGCACCGCCCGGCCAAGGAGGTCACGATCGCGCTGGTCGGCAAGTACATCGACCTGCCCGACGCGTACCTCTCGGTCACCGAGGCGCTGCGCGCGGGCGGCTTCGCCTGCGACGCCCGCGTCAACATCCGCTGGGTCAAGAGCGACGACTGCGAGACCGCCGAGGGCGCCGAGCGCGAGCTCGACGGGGTGGACGGCGTGCTCATCCCCGGCGGGTTCGGGGTCCGGGGCATCGACGGCAAGGTCGGCGCGATCCGGCACGCCCGCGAGCGGCAGATCCCGCTGCTCGGCATCTGCCTCGGCATGCAGTGCATGGTCATCGAGGCGGCCCGCAACCTCGCCGGCATCGAGGAGGCCAACAGCACCGAGTTCGACCCGGACACCGTCGACCCGGTGATCTCCACCATGGCCGACCAGGAGGACGTGGTGGCGGGCGAGCGCGACATGGGCGGCACCATGCGGCTCGGCCTCTACCCGGCCAAGCTGTCCGAGGGCTCGATCGTCCGGCGGCTGTACGGCGCCGCGAGCGCCGACGAGCGCCACCGCCACCGCTACGAGGTCGGCAACGCCTACCGCGAGCGGCTGGAGGAGGTCGGCATGGTCTTCTCAGGACTGTCCCCCGACGGCCGCCTCGTCGAGTACGCCGAGCTGGACACCGAGGTCCACCCGTTCTTCGTGGGCACCCAGGCGCACCCGGAGTTCCGCTCCCGCCCGACCCGGGCCCACCCGCTGTTCAGCGGCCTCATCGAAGCCGCTCTGACGTACGCCGACGTGCGCGAGAGCGTCACGAAGGCCGGGAGGGGCGCGTGAGCGGCGTGGCCCAGGGGCCTGCCGCCAGGGGGCTGACGGCGGACGACGTCCGCGACGTGCCGGCGTCCTGGGAGGTCCTCGACTCCAAGGAGCGGTTCAAGGCCTACGTGATCTCGGTGCGCACCGACACCGTGCGCATGCCGGGGGACGAGGTCGCCGACCGCGACTACATCGTCCATCCCGGCTCCGTCGCCGTGGTGGCGCTCGACGACGACGGCCGGGTGCTGCTGCTGCGGCAGTACCGCCATCCGGTCCGCAGGCTGCTCTGGGAGCTGCCCGCCGGCATCCGTGACGTCCCCGGCGAGCCGCTGGTCGACTGCGCGGCGCGCGAGCTGGCCGAGGAGGCGGGCTACCGGGCGGCGACCTGGCACACGCTGCTCGACATCTACAGCTCGCCCGGCATGACCGACGAGCGCATCCGCATCTTCCTCGCCCGCGACCTCTCGGAGATCCCCGAGGAGGAGAACGGGTTCGTGCGCCGGCACGAGGAGATCGACATGCCGGTCGTGTGGATACCCCTGGCAGAAGGGGTGAACAGGGCGCTGGAGGGAATGATCCACAATTCACCGGCCGTCGCGGGTATTCTCGCCGCGTACGCCGCTATGTCGGACGGTTTCGCCGCCCTGCGTCCCGCCGACGCCGAGGAGGCCTGACAGGAGGTTCCCGTCCTGAGCGCCTACGCCGACACCGAGGCCGTGCTCGCCGGATACCTCGCCCATCTCTCGGTGGAGCGAGGCCTGGCGGCCAACACGCTCGCCTCCTACCGGCGTGACCTCAGCCGCTACCTCCGTTACCTGCGCTCGCGCGGGCGCCTCACCCTCGCCGAAGTGGCCGAGGCCGACGTCCTGGCGTTCCTGACGGCCCTGCGGGAGGGCGACGAGCATCACCCCGCCCTGGTGGCCAGCTCGGCCGCCAGGGCCGTCTCGGCCGTACGCGGCCTCCACCGGTTCGCGGTCCGGGAGGGGGTCTCGGCGCACGACCCCGCCCACGAGGTGCACCCGCCCAGCAGGCTGCGCCCCCCGCCGAGGGCCATCGCGGTCGCCGAGGTGGAGCGGCTCATCGCCGCCGCCGGCCCGAAGGACGCGCCGCTCACCCACCGCAACCGGGCCCTGCTTGAGGTGCTGTACGGCACGGGCGCGCGGATCTCCGAGGCCGTCGGGCTCACCGTGGAGGACATCGAGGCAGAGAACGTGCGGCTGCGCGGCAAGGGCGGGCGCACGAGGGTCGTCCCCCTCGGCAGGTTCGCCCGCGAGGCCCTCGGCGCGTACCTCGCCTGCGCGCGCCCGCTCATCTCCGCGCAGGGGCGCGGCACCGCGGCCCTGTTCCTGAACGCCCGGGGCGGGCGCCTCACCCGCCAGGGGGCCTGGGAGGTTCTCCAGTCCGCCGCGGAACGGGCGGGCCTCGCCGGGGTTTCCCCGCATATGTTGCGCCATTCGTTCGCAACTCACCTCCTCGACGGAGGAGCGGACGTTAGGGTTGTCCAGGAACTGCTCGGCCATGCCTCGGTGGCGACCACCCAGGTCTACACGCTGGTCGGCGTCGACAGGCTCCGTGAGGCGTATGCGGCGGCCCATTCCCGGGCCAGGCATCCAACTTCATAGCTCTAGGGCGCGTCGCCTTGCCGCATACGTGCCGACCCCATAGTGTCCGTCCGGACGGTCCGGTTCGGGGCCGTCAGGGAGGTTCAACTGGTGACTGCGACCACAGACGCTTCTATCCGGGAGGTCCCCGGTGCGCCCGACGCATCCTGGGGCGAAACCAGGAACGAGGGCATTCTGGGTCCAACCGGGCGTCCGCGTCCCGTCTTCCCTGACCCGGTGGCCCCCACCACGCACGGCCCCGCGCGGGTCGTGGCGATGGTCAACCAGAAGGGCGGCGTCGGCAAGACCACGACGACGATCAACCTCGGGGCCTCGCTCGCCGAGTGCGGCCAGCGGGTGCTGCTGGTCGACTTCGACCCGCAGGGCGCGTTGTCCGTGGGGCTCGGCATCGACCCCCGCCCGCTGGAGTCGACGGTCTACGACCTGATCATGGAAGAGCCCGACGTCACGGCCGAGGACGTCCTCCTCAGCACCAGCGTCGAAGGCATGGATCTGCTGCCGAGCAACATATTCCTGTCCGGCGCGGAGATCAGGCTCGTCAACGAGGTCGCCAGGGAGTACGCCCTGGGCCGCTCGCTGGAGCCGCTGCTTCCTCACTACGACATCTGCCTCATCGACTGCCAGCCGTCCCTTGGCCTGCTCGCGGTCAACGCCCTGACCTGCGCGCACAGCGTGATGGTGCCGCTCGAATGCGAGTTCTTCGCGCTGCGCGGCGTCGCCCTGCTGATGGAGTCGATCACCAAGGTCCAGGAGCGGCTCAACAAGAACCTCGAGATCGACGGCATCCTGGCCACGATGTACGACCCCCGCACGCTCCACGCGCGGGAGGTGCTCGCCACGATCATGCAGGGGTTCGGCGACAAGGTCTTCCACACGGTGATCAACCGCACCGTCCGGTTCCCCGACGCCACGCTGGCCGGTGAGCCGATCACCCAGTTCGACCCGGCCTCCATGGGCGCCACCGCCTACCGCGAGCTGGCCCGTGAGGTTCTCGCCCGGTGGTCGCAGGACGACTGAGCGCCACCGCGCCCGGCGTGCGCGACAATGAGGCGGTGACCGACCAGCCCGCGACCGGCCAGCCCGCGACCGGCCAGGGCAGGCCCGAAGCCTTCCAGGTGCACCTGGAGGTCTTCGAGGGGCCGTTCGACCTGCTGCTCGGGCTGATCTCCAAGCACAAGCTCGACATCACCGAGGTGTCGCTGCACCAGGTGACCGACGAGTTCATCGCCCACATCCGCTCGATGGGCCCCGAGTGGGATCTCGACCAGGTGAGCCACTTCCTGCTCGTCGCGGCCACCCTGCTCGATCTGAAGGCCGCCAGGCTCCTGCCCACCGGCGAGGTGGAGGACGAGGAGGACCTGGCCCTGCTGGAGGCCCGTGATCTGCTGTTCGCCCGGCTCCTGCAGTACCGCGCCTACAAGGAGGTGGCCAAGGTCTTCGCGGGGCGCATGGCCGACGAGGCGCTGCGCTTCCCCCGCGTGGTGCCGATGGAGCCGCAGTTCGCCGGCCTGCTGCCCGAGCTGGTGCTCGGCATCGGCCCCGATCGCCTGGCCCGCATCGCCGCCCGGGTCTTCACGCCCAAGCTCCCGCCCTCCGTCTCCACCGCACACATCTATCAGCCGGTCGCCAACGTCCGCGAGCAAGCGGCTATCCTTGTCTCACGGCTCCGGCGCATGCGCACGGCCACGTTCCGGGCCCTGACCGCCGACTGTGCGGGCACCTTCGAGGTCATCGCACGCTTCCTCGCCGTCCTGGAGCTCTTCCGGGAGGCCGCGGTCTCCTTCGAGCAGATCGAGCCGCTCGGGGATCTGCACGTGACCTGGACCGGTGCCGACGACGGAGACATCGCGGTGGCCGACGACTACGACGAGGGCTCCCCGGGCGACGAGATCCCGGAGGGCCATGAGAGCCGGCCGGGCCCACCGGGCGCCGGCAGCCGAGAAAGCGAAGATGCAGCCGATGAGTCCTGAGGACACGGGCGAGACCGCCGAGCCCGAGCCGAGCCTGCGGGCGGCTCTGGAGGCGATCCTGCTCGTGGTCGAAGAGCCGGTCGCCGAGGTCACTTTGGCCCAGGTGCTCGAGCGCCCCTCGCGAGAGATCGCCGAGGCGCTGGTGGCCCTGTCGGCGGAATACACCGCGGCGGGCCGGGGCTTCGATCTCCGGGAGGTCGCCGGCGGCTGGCGGCTGTACACGCGGGCCGAGTGCGCCGCCCTGGTGGAGCGGTTCGTCCGTGACGGGCAGCAGACCAGGCTGACGCAGGCCGCTCTTGAGACCCTCGCGGTCGTTGCCTACCGCCAGCCGGTGAGCAGGGCGAGGGTCGCCGCGGTCCGGGGCGTCAACAGCGACGGCGTCATGCGCACGCTGACGGCGCGCGGGCTGGTCGAGGAGGCCGGCGTCGACCCCGAGAGCCAGGCGGTTCTCTACCGCACAAGTTCGTATTTCCTGGAGAGGCTGGGGCTGCGGAGTCTCGAAGAGCTCCCCGCGCTCGCCCCGTTCCTCCCCGACGACGTGGAAAACCTAGAGGAGCAACCGAAGTGAACAACAGGCGTGGTACCCCGTCCGGTGATGGACGCGGTCGAGGACGCGGCGGCGCCCCAGGCGGTGCCTCAGGTGCGAGGGGAGGTGCCGGATCCCGAGGTGGCTCCGGTGGCTTCCGGGGCGCCGGCGGCCCGCGAGGAGGCGCTCAGGGCGGCTCCTGGGGAGGGTCCCGTGGTGGCAGTGACCGCCGCGACGCCTTCCGCTCTGACGAACGGCCCGGCACGTCCGATCGCGGCGCGTCCAGTCGTGGCGCCTCCGATCGCGGCGCCTTCGGAGCCTCTCCCCAGAGTTCCAGGGGACGGTTCGGCAGGCCCGGCGGCGACGACCGCGCGGGCTCGCCCGGCGGCGACCGCGGGGGTTCGTTCCGTGGTGGCCCGTCCAGCGGCGATCGCCCGACCTTCTCCCGCGACGACAACAGAGGCTCCTTCCGCGCGGGCCGCGGCGGCACGCGGGACCGGTACGCCGCGCCCGGCGGCGACGACCGCCGCGGTTCGTTCCGCGACGATCGCGGGGGTTCGACCGGTGGCGGCCGTGGTGGTTCGTTCCGCGACGATCGCGGGGGTTCGACCGGCGGCGGCCGTGGTGGTTCGTTCCGCGACGATCGCGGGGGTTCGACCGGTGGCGGCCGTGGTGGTTCGT
>NZ_JBFBIK010000121.1:0-9487 GCF_040685555.1 Sphaerisporangium sp. NPDC088356 | reverse complement strand
TCCGCGACGATCGCGGAGGTCCGACCGGCGGCGACCGCCGTGGCTCCTTCCGCGACGACCGTGGCGGCTCGTACGGCGACCGCGGCGCCTCCGCGCGTGGCGGCTCGTACGGCGGCGACCGCCGCACGTCCTCCCGCGACGACGACAGAGGCACCTTCCGCGCCGGCCGGGGTGGCTCCCGCGAGCGGTACGGCAGGGACGAGACCGGCCGCGACCGTCCGGTCCGCGAGGAGAGCCGCTACTCGGGCGACTCCAGGGGCGGCTCCCGTGGCGGCGGCTACGACCGGCGCGACCGGAGCGACGAGGTGCAGACCATCGGGCGCTCGGAGAGTCCCTCCCGTGGCCGGTACGGCCGTCCGGAGCCGGGCCGCTCAGGTGGCCAGGCAGGCCGTTCGGGTGGCCAGGCGGGCCGTCCGGGTGGCCAGGCCGGTCGCGGCGGAGCCTCGGCGGGCCGCGGCAAGGCGACGCGAGGGGGAGCCCCCGCGGCCAGGAGCGGAGGCTTCGCGGGGCGCGGCCAGGCGGCCCGTCCCGAGCGCGCGGGTGCCTTCAAGACCGCACGCCAGCCGCTGCGCGACCCCGACTTCTTCCCGTCCGACTACGTCGACGAGCGCGACACCACCGAGGTGCCCGACGGCATCCGGCTGCAGAAGGTGCTCGCCCAGGCCGGCGTCGCGGCTCGCCGCACGTGCGAGGAGATGATCGGCGAGGGCCGCGTCACCGTGGACGGCCAGGTCGTCCGCAGGTTCGGCGCCCGGGTCGACCCCGCCAAGCAGGTCATCCACGTCGACGGCAAGCGCATCCCGACCGCGCCCGACCTCGTGTACTTCGCGATCAACAAGCCGATCGGCGTCGTCAGCACGATGTCCGACCCCGAGGGGCGCCCCGCCCTGTCCGACTACGTGGCCGACCGCACCGAGCGGCTGTTCCACGTCGGGCGTCTCGACACCGAGACCGAGGGCCTGATCATCCTGACCAACGACGGCGAACTGGCCCACCGGCTCACCCACCCGAGCTTCGGCGTGCAGAAGAAGTACTGGGCCAAGGTGCCGGGTCCGATCCCGCGCGACCTCGCCCGGCGCCTGAAGAGCGGTGTCGAGCTGGAGGACGGCATCGCCAAGGCCGACGACTTCAAGATCGTCCAGGAGCACGGCCAGCAGGCGCTGGTCGAGATCGTGCTCCACGAGGGCCGCAAGCACGTCGTCCGGCGGATGCTGGAGCAGGAAGGTCACTCCGTGATCGACCTGGCCCGCATCGAGTTCGGCCCGGTCAAGCTTGGGCGGCTCAAGCCGGGCACGGTGCGGTCGCTCACGCTCAAGGAGGTCGGCGACCTTTACGCCGTCGTGGGAATGTAACCTGTCCGGAAAGCCAGGGCTGTACCGGGCGGCAGGGTGAGAAGGGGATGACATGGTGCGGGCCATCCGGGGTGCCACCCAGATCGACTCCAACGATCGGGAGGCGATCCTCGTCGCGGTGACCGAGCTGGTCAGCGAGGTCATGGAGCGCAACCGCCTGACCACCGACGAGGTGATCAGCGTGATCTTCACGGCCACGCCCGACCTCACCGCCGAGTTCCCCGCGCTCGCCGCCCGCAAGCTCGGCTTCCACGACGTGCCGCTGATCTGCGCGAGCGAGATCGACGTCCCGGGCGCGCTGCCTCGCGTGGTGCGCCTGATGGCGCACGTGGAGACCGACCGGCCCCGCCAGGAGATCCAGCACGTCTACCTCCGCGGGGCCGTCGCCCTGAGAGTGGACATCGCCCAGTGAGCGACGACCCGACCGGCATCCGGAGCGTCCTGGTCGTCGGCACCGGCCTGATCGGCACCTCCGTCGCCCTCGCCCTGCGGGAGCACGGGATCACGGTCAAGCTCGCCGACCAGGACGCCGGCGCCGTGCTGCTGGCGCGGGAGCTCGGGGCGGGTGAGGAGTGGGCGCCCGGCGGGGAGCGCGTCGATCTCGCCGTGGTCGCCGTGCCGCCGCAGTTCGTGGCGCAGTGGCTGCTCGACCTGCAGAAGACCGATGCCGCCCGGTTCTACACCGACGTGGCCAGCGTCAAGGCGCTGCCCATCGCGCAGGCGGCCCAGCTCGGCTGCGACATGGGCACCTACGTCGCGGGCCACCCGCTCGCCGGCCGTGAGCGGTCCGGCCCGGCCGCGGCGCGCTCCGATGTTTTCCTCGGCCGCCCCTGGGCGTACTGCCCGGGCCCGGAGACCTCGGCGGAGGCCGTCGAGGCCGTCCTGTCCCTGATCAAGCTGTGCGGCGGCAACGCCGTCGAGGTCGACCCTGTCGCCCACGACGAGGCGGTCGCCCTGGTCTCGCACGCCCCGCACGTCGCGGCGTCGGCCGTGGCGGCCCGCCTGGCCGACGCCTCCGACACCGCGCTCGGCCTCGCCGGGCCGGGGGTGCGCGACGTGACCCGCGTCGCCGGGGGAGACCCGGGCATGTGGACCGTCATCCTGTCGGGCAACGCCCGTCCGGTGGCCGAGATCCTGGAGGCGGTCGCCGACGACCTCGCCACCGCCGCGGCGGCCCTGCGCGCCGTGTCGGTCGACGACGGCGCCGCGATCGGCCGGGTCACCGAGCTGCTCAGGCGGGGCAACACCGGCCAGAGCCGCATCCCCGGCAAGCACGGAGGGCCCCCGAGGTCGTACGCCGTGGTCCAGGTCCTCGTCGGCGACCGTCCGGGCGAGCTGGCCCGCCTCTTCCAGGCGGCCAAGGACGCCGGGGTCAACATCGAGGACGTCCGCCTGGAGCACACCCCAGGGCTGCTCCTGGGCGCCGCCGATCTGTCCGTCCAGCCCGAGTCGGCGGAGGTTCTGGCCAAGGCCCTCCGCTCGCACGGATGGCACGTCCCGTAGGGGCGACGATGCCCGGGTGGTGGACGTTTCCCGGTAACCTCTTTGCGGACAACTCAATCGGGACGCAGAGGGAGAAGCCGTGACCGCACTGGTCGTCGCCATGGACGGCCCTTCGGGGTCGGGCAAGTCGAGTGCCTCGCGCGGAGTGGCGCGCGCGCTGGGATTCCGCTATCTCGACACCGGGGCGATGTACCGCGCGATCACGTGGTGGATGCTGGAGCACGGCGTCGAGGTGACCGACCCGGCGGCGGTCGCCGGCCGGGCCGCCGAGCCCGTGCTGGTCATCGGCACCGACCCTGAGGCTCCCGGCGTCACCGTCGACGGCGTCGACGTGGCGGTCCAGATCCGCACCCACGAGGTCACCTCCGCGGTCTCCGCGGTCAGCGCCGTCCCCGAGGTCCGCGGCCGGCTGGTCGCCGAGCAGCGCGCCATCATCGGTGGGGGCGATATCGTTGTCGAGGGCCGTGACATCGGCACGGTCGTGGCCCCCGCAGCGCCGGTCAAGGTCTACCTCACCGCGAGCCCCGAGGCCCGCGCCCGCCGGCGCACCGCCGAGCTGAGCGGCACGACGGTCGCGGCGCAGCAGGCCGAGATGGCCCGCCGTGACACCCTGGACTCGACGCGTAAGGCCGACCCGCTGGTGATGGCGGCCGACGCGATCGAGCTCGACACCACGGAGCTCAACCTCGAAGAGGTCGTCTCCGAGGTCCTGAGACTTGTGAAAGAGCGCACCTGACCGGTGACGCCGCGAGGCGGGCGCAAGACGCCCCGCCCCGCCGAGCCGCTGGAGAAGAGTGAGCACAAATGGAAACGGACGTGACGTGACGGGGGAGTACGGCGACGAGGGCGGCTGGATCGAGGCCCATATCGCGGAATTCGAGGACGACGGCGTTGTCACAGAAGAGGAGCCGGATTCCGGTCCACTTCCGGTGGTGGCCGTGGTCGGGCGTCCCAACGTGGGCAAGTCCACGCTGGTCAACCGCATCATCGGCCGCCGCGAGGCGGTCGTGGAGGACGTGCCGGGCGTGACCCGTGACCGCGTGACGTACGAGGGCACCTGGCGAGGCCGCAGGTTCACCCTGGTCGACACCGGCGGGTGGGATCCCGACGCCACCGGCATGGCGCTGCGCATCGCCGAGCAGGCCCAGATCGCGGTCGAGCTGGCCGACGTGATCCTGTTCGTCGTGGACGCGACGGTCGGGGTCACCGACGCCGACGAGACGGTGGCCGCGGTGCTCAGGCGCGCGGGCAAGCCCCTCGTGCTGGCCGCCAACAAGGTCGACGACCAGCGCATGGAGCTGGAGGCCACCTCGCTGTGGTCGCTCGGGCTCGGCGAGCCGCAGCCGGTCTCGGCCCTGCACGGCCGTTCCAGCGGCGACCTGCTCGACATCCTGCTGGACGCGATGCCCGACGCCCCGCCGCAGCGCTTCGGCGCCGAGCGTGGCCCTCGCCGCATCGCCCTGGTCGGCAAGCCCAACGTCGGCAAGTCGTCCCTGCTGAACAAGCTGGCGGGCGAGGAGCGGGTGCTGGTCGACCCGATGGCCGGCACCACCAGGGACCCCGTCGACGAGCTGATCGAGCTCGGCGGCAAGCCCTGGCGCTTCGTCGACACCGCGGGCATCAGGCGCCGTGAGCGTGAGCTGCAGGGCGCCGACTTCTACGCGGGCATGCGCACCAAGGCCGCGCTGGAGCGGTCCGAGGTCGCCGTGGTGCTCATCGACGCCTCCGACGTGCTCACCGAGCAGGACCTGCGCATCATCAGCATGGTGATCGAGTCGGGCCGTTCGATGGTGGTCGCGTTCAACAAATGGGACCTGGTCGACGAGGACCGGCGCTACTACCTGGAGAAGGAGATCGACCGCCAGCTCGTCCGCGTCCCGTGGGCCCTGCGCGTCAACATCTCCGCCAAGACCGGGCGGCACGTCGAGAGGCTCGTCCCGGCGATCGAGCGCGCTCTGGAGTCCTGGAGCACGCGCGTGTCCACGGGCCGGCTGAACACTTTCCTGTCGGAGCTGGTGGCGGCCACGCCGCCGCCGGTCCGCAGCGGCAAGCAGCCGAAGATCCTCTTCGCCACCCAGGCGTCGACCGAGCCGCCCAAGTTCGTGCTGTTCACCTCGGGCTTCCTCGAGGAGACCTACCGCCGCTTCATCGAGCGCCGCATCCGCGAGGAGTTCGGCTTCGCCGGCTCCCCGGTCGAGGTCACCATGCGGATCCGCGAGAAGCGCGGCGCCCCGAAGAAGAAGTAACCGGCACCTCACCCGGGACCCCATGATTCTCATGGGGTCCCGGCCCATTTCGGGAGACCGCTCTATGCGGAGCGGCGGGGGAGGGCCAGGGCGGTGACGGCGCCGATGCCGCAGAGGATGGCCGTCAGCAGGAAGATCTCGGTGTACTCCGTGTGCAGGGCCTCGCTGACCTTGGCGGTGTACGCCGTGAGACGCCGGGCGTACTCCGCGGCCTCTACGCCGAACGGCAGCGGCGTGTCCAGGTGCGCGGTCAGCGACTGGAAGCGGTGGAAGCCCCAGGCCGAGAGCCCGGCGACGCCCAGCAGCATGCCCATCATGCGGGCCACCACGACCGCGGCCGAGGCCACCCCGTGCCGTCCCGCGGGGGTCACGCGGAGCACCGCCGAGGAGATCGGGGCGATCACCGCGCCGAGCCCGAGACCGGCGATGACCAGGTCGGCGTCGACCCGGGGGAGGCCGAGGGGATACTCGGCGGCGGCCAGGTCGACGGGCCACCGCGAGATCAGCGCGTAACCGGCGCAGGCGACGGCCAGTCCGGCCACGGCGACGACGCGCTCGCCGTACCGCCGGGCCAGCACGCCTCCGAGGAACGCGGCGACGGCCAGCGCCACCAGGAACCTCGACAGCACCAGCGCCCCGCCCACGGTGTCCTTGCCGAGCAGCGTCTGGGCCGTGAACTGCACGTCCACCAGCGTGACCAGCAGCGCGGCGCCGGTCAGGAAGCTCGCGGCGAGCGAGGCGAAGAACGGGCCCTTCCGCACGCCCGACATGTCCAGCAGTCGGGTCTTCGACCGCAGCTCCCACACGACGAACAGCACCGCGGCGACCACCCCGGCGGCGATGGCCGGTGCGCCCCACGAGGGAAGGACCGCCTTGTCGGGCTCGGGGTTGTACAGCCCGGCCACGAGCAGCCCCAGTGCCAGCGCGAGCAGCAGGCCGCCCACGACGTCGACGCGCGCCCGGGGGCCCCTCCTGGTGGCAGGGGGAGGCACCGTGCGGTGTACGGCGATCGCCGCGAGGAGCGCGAGGGGGATGTTCACCCAGAAGATCCCACGCCATCCGACGAGAGCGGCGAGACCGGCCCCGTACAGCGGACCGAGAACGCTTCCCAGCTCCTGTGCGGCTCCCACGGCTCCGAGGGCCACCGGGCGGGCATGCTCGTCCCACAGGTCGCCCACGAGGGCCATCGTGATCGGCAGCAGGGCCCCGCCGGCGATCCCCTGGAGCGTACGGCCGGCCGTCAGCATCGGGATCGACCCGGCGAGGGCCGTCACCGCCGAGCCCGCCGCGAACCCGGCCAGGCACGCGTGGATCAGCGGGCGGCGCCCGTACCGGTCGGAGAGCTGCCCGAGCAGGGGCATCGCCGCGATGTAGCCGAGCAGGAAGCCGGTGACGACGGGCGTCGCCCGTTCAAGATGGTTGAGCGGCACCCCCACGTCCTTGGCGATGTCGATCAGGACGGTGACCACGACGTAGGCGTCCAGCGCGGCCAGCAGCACGGCGGTGCCCCCGACGCCCAGGGCCACACGACGGGTGGCCCCAGCACCGGGCGCGGGCGGCTCAGCGGACGCCGCCCCCGCGACGGGGTGGGACGGGGTGGTCATCGGTGATCCTGATGGGACCCGCGCGACGTGGTCGCCCCGAGGTATCGGTGATCTTGATGGGACCGGTGGGAAACGTCTTCGAACCGGGAGGCGGTGTTCATCTGGGCTACTTCGGTGGGGCGGTGATCGTGACCGGGGCGTCGTAGTCGCCGAAGGTGACGACGACCGTGCCGGCGTTGGCGCCGCCGCCTATGGGCAGGCTCGCCTTGAGCAGGCGGTTCGTGGCCTTGTCGATCCACACCTGCCCGTTCACCCCCTGGTTCACGCCGGGCACCAGCGCGGTGATGACCTGCTGCGACAGGGTCACCGCGACGCGGTACGCGGCCACGCCGCCGATGCTCTCCTCGGCCTCGGTCTTCGGGTCGGACGCGGTGGCGAGCAACTGGGCGACCCCCTTGTCGGGGCTGAGGATGGCCGACGGATCGTAGATGCCGGCCAGCTCCTTGCGGGTCATCGTCTGGTATCCCCCGGTAGGACCCTTGAAGTACACGGTGTCGCCCTTCAGGACGAAGTTGAGCTCCTGAAGGTTACCGAGGACGTCGATCTGGAGCGTGCCCTTGGCGTCGGCCTCCTTGGTCAGTGCCCCCTCAGCGTGCTTGACCGGGACGGGTGGCTTGCCTTCGGTCGCGATCGTGAAGGCGACGGTCTTGACCGACTTCATCGCCTCCGAGGACTTCTTCACGAGATCCTGCCCGCTGGGCAAGGCGGCGGCCTCCGGAGACGAGGTGCACGCGGCGACCAGACACAACGGGATGAGGAACTGCGCCAGTATCCACGGCAGACGAGCGCCGGGCACGTGGAGACGGGGCGACCAATAGGTGAGCGACCTTTTCGACACAGCCCGGATGCTAGCGATCGCCGGCCGGACCACAGCGGTTTTCGCGGGTATCGGTTTGAGGTCGCCCCGTCTCACCTGCCCGGTGATAGGCGACGCGGGAGCCGGCCCACGGGCTGAGAGCCCCCGCTGACCGGCCGGTGGCGGGCTCGCTCACCCGGTGTGTTCATGCCGTCGACCGCGCGTGTCCGGCGTCGCCGCAGGCGGCGCACTTCTGCTCGTGCGGAGCGCGCAGCAACTCCTTCAGCGGAATGAACGCTCCACACTGCTTGCAGGTGCCGTAGAGCCCACGATCCATCCGCTCGATGGCGGACTCGATCTCGATGACGTGCAGCCGCACCTGCCGGAGGGAGGCCCCCACAGCGTTCCCGGAGCCGCTCAAGGGGTTCCCGGAGCTTTCGGAGCGCCAGGCGACGGCTCCGCTGTGGCCGGCTTCCTGCTCCACGAGCCGTCGCAGCTCGGCTCTGGCCACGACGAGCCGTTCCTCCAGCAGGAGGCGGAGCTCCTCCAGCCGCGTGACGTGCCGCTGGTAGTCCTCCATGAGGCTGTGCACGGACTTGATCTCGGCCATGACGGCATGACTCCTCACTCGATGGATGGGCGGCGCCCGCCTGCCGGGGCCTGATACGGCCGCCGGGCGCGGCACGGCGCGAGCCGGGGGTACGGATGGGAACGTGGTGAGCGGACCTGGAACTCAGGTGTGGATACGGGCTGCCGGGCACGCCGACGGCCGACCGCGCGGCGCCGGGTACGGGCGGGCCGGTCCGGCTACCGCATGCGCGGCTCAGGCCTGTGGCCGAAGCATGGGCACGTGGCCGCGTGCCGGGTGCGCCATGCGCTTCCCGCCGCAGGCCGGGAGCCGGGTACGCGGCCGGCGGGTCGTGCCGTGCGTGTTTCGGCGTGGGCGACAGGCGTGGGCGCGTGCTGGCCGGCGCGTGTCCCCGTCATGTGGATGGGGGCACGCGGTCGCGCGGCCAGGTATGCGGCGCGTTTCGCGGCGCGTGGCAGGAAGAACCGGCTCCGGCTAGGCCTGGGGCGGGCTGCGGGAGCCCGCGGTGCTATGAGCGGTCTGCTGGGGACTGCGGATCGCACCTGAATCGGGCCAGGTGGTGACGAGGAGCGACGCCGGTGCGGCGGGTTCGGGAGGGGAGTGGCGAAGCCAGTGGGCCGGCGGGTGCTCCTGGCCGGGGGAGGACATCGGCGGCGTGGTCGAGGTCTCCACGACCCAGCCCGTGGGCGCCCACACGTCGGTGGCGACGCTGGACGGCTGGACGGCGGGGTCGTTCTCGTACCAGGCCGGGGTGAAGGCGACAAGTGTCAGGGCGAGCAGGAGCAGGCCCACCACCGATGTGAAGGCGGTGGACCCGTGCGCGCTTCGCCCCCAGGTCGCCATGGAGCCGACCATAGCCCAGCCACCGGAAAAGAGCACACACCTGCTCCGGAGGGCTGCCCCCCTCATGGCTTAACGGGCCCTCATGGCGCACCGGGCCGATCAGCACCGAGGACGTGGCCCGCATCGAGACCGCGATCGAGGCGAAGGCGGGCGAGGTGACCAAGCAGCGGGACGAGCTGATCGGCCCGAGCCTCGGCGAGGAGCTGCGACGCGACGCGCTCATCGCCCTCGGCGTGGCGCTGGTGGCCCAGTTGCCGACGCGATCCTGCAGACGGTGCCGCGCACGGTGAACACCGGCATCGGGGCGCTGTTCATCCTCCTGGCGCTGGCGGTGTTCGGAGGCGACTCGCTGAGGGACTTCGCGATCGCGCTGCTCATCGGCATCGTGACCGGCACGCTGTCCTCCTCGTTCGTGGCGGGGCCGGCCGCGATCGAGCTGGAGAGGTTCAGCACCCGGCCGCCTCCCCGGCCCGCCGAGCGGCGCGCGCCCCAGCGCCGCGAAGGATCGGGCGCCGTGGTGTGAGCACGGCCGTCCGGGCAACCGATACCACCCG
>NZ_JBFBIK010000120.1:0-22552 GCF_040685555.1 Sphaerisporangium sp. NPDC088356 | reverse complement strand
CCGGGGACGGTGTGGGAGAGTAGGACACCGCCGGACAAATATTTGAGTAGGCAGGAGAGCCATCCACTTTGTGGGTGGCTTTCCTGCGTTATAGGCCCTTCTCGTGCGCCCGAGGGTTGTCCGCAGGGGGCCGCCGAGGGTTGTCCACAGAGGTCACAGGCGCGGCGCGGACCGTGCCTCCCGGTAAGTAGGCTTCAGTTGTGGAATTTCAGGCGGTCGAAAAGGCGATCTTGCAGCGAGGTGTGGAGTGGGACATCGATCCCACCCTGGACCGGATCAATGTCCTGATGGATCTGCTGGGGCAGCCCCAGCGGGCCTATCCGGTCGTGCACATCACCGGCACCAACGGCAAGTCGAGCACTGCCCGCATGATCGACTCCCTGCTCCGTGAGCGCAACCTCCGCGTCGGCCGGTTCACCAGCCCGCACCTCACCTCGATGCGAGAGCGCATCAGCATCGACGGCGAGCCGCTCAGCGAAGACCGATTCGTCGAGGTCTACGAAGACGTCCATCCCTATCTGGAGCTCGTCGACCAGGAGCAGGGCAGACTGTCGTTCTTCGAGACGCTCACCGCCATGGCCTTCGCGGCCTTCGCGGACGCCCCCGTCGACGTCGCGGTCATCGAGGTCGGCATGGGAGGCACCTGGGACTCGACGAACGTCGCCGACGGCGTCGTCTCCGTCATCACCCCCATCTCCCTCGACCACGTCGGCTACCTCGGTCCCGACATCGAGACGATCGCCCGTGAGAAGGCCGGCATCATCAAGCCGGGCGCCACGGCCGTTCTGGCGCAGCAGCCTCTCGCGGCGGCCGAGGTCCTGATGCGGCGTGCCGCCGAGACGGGGGCCACGGTCGCCCGTGAGGGGCTGGAGTTCGGCGTCGCCCACCGTGAGGTCGCCATGGGCGGCCAGCTGCTGCGCCTCCAGGGCCTCAAGGGCGTCTACGACGAGGTTTTCCTCCCGCTGTTCGGTGAGCACCAGGCGGGCAACGCCGTGTGCGCGCTGGCCGCCGTCGAGGCGCTCACCGGGGGCGACGATCCTCTTGACGCCGATCTCGTGCGGCGGGCGTTCGCGCAGGTGACCTCGCCGGGCCGGCTGGAGGTCATCCGGCGCGGTCCCACCGTGGTGGTGGACGCCGCGCACAATCCGGGTGCGATGGAGGTGGTCGTCCAAGCCCTGGAGGAGTCCTTCGGGTTCAGCAGGCTCGTCGCCGTGGTCGCGGTCATGGCCGACAAGGATGTCAGCGGTGTGCTGGAGCTACTGGAGCCGGTCGTGGAGGAGATCGTCGTCACGCGTAACTCCTCGCCGCGTTCCATGGATCCGGAGGAGCTGGCGACGCTGGCCGAGGACATCTTCGGCAGTGAGCGCGTGCACGAGGTGGCGCGCATCGACGACGCCATCGACGTCGCCCTCGGCCTGGCCGAGGAGACCGGCGAGTTCGGCGGCGCGGGGGTCCTGATCACCGGTTCGGTCGTCACCGTCGGCGACGCCCGCACCCTGCTCAAGGCGGGCAGGAGCCGATGACCGCCCCAGCCCGAGGGGCGGGTTCTGCAGGCGGGGGCGTAGGAGGGTCGGCGTGAGCATTACTGTCACTCCGGGGATGCGGCGCCTGTGCGCCAGCGTGCTCGGCATGGAGGCCATCGTGCTGGCGCTGGTCACGCCGGTGGCCATCGTGGTGAACCATGTGGCGCCCGGCGTGGCCGTGCCCGTGTGCCTAGGGCTCGCGCTGGCCTGCGTGGTCGTGGCGGGCATGCTCAAGCGCCCGTCCGCTTACATCGTGGGCAGCGTGGTGCAGGTGCTCGCCATCGCCACCGGCTTTCTCGTGCCGATGATGTTCTTCCTCGGCGTCGTCTTCGCCGCCCTGTGGGTCACGGCGATATTTGTCGCTCGCCGTGTCGAGGGCGTGACTTAACGCTAAACTCGGCCAGTATGGCCGTCCCCCCAATCCAGGCCGCGGGCTTCAGGAGCCTTGGCCGGGTCCACCGAATGCCGCTCGTGCTCGACGTTGTAGTCGGGCTTCTGACCGCGGTCGCCCTTCCGCTGGCGATCGTGGCCATCCCCAACACCATTTCCGTCGTCTCCGCCCTGCTTCCTCCAGAGATCGCCGGGGTCGGCATCCTGAGGGCGCACGGGCTGGCCCTGCCCGTCATGCTGTGCACCGTCCCGCTCGCCGGAGCCGCGATGAGACGGTTCCAGGCGGCGCCGATCCTCGTGGCGGGGCTGGCGCTCCTCGCCGTGGCCGATGTGGCCGGAGGCTTCGCCGGATCGACGGTCGGCGTCGGCGCGTTGCGGGCCCTGCACGGCATCGGCGCGGGGCTGCTCGTCCCGGCGACGTTCGCGGCGAGCTGGGAGCGTCCGGGCGCGGCCCGGGGCGTCCTGATGCCCATCTGGGCCGGAGCGCTGGCCGTCAGCCTGCTGGCGGCCCAGGCGCTTGCCCTGTGGCCGCTCGACGAGGTGACGTCCTGGCGGGTGACGCTTCAGCCGTATCCCTTGCTGACCGGCGTGGCGCTCGCCCTCGCCGCCGTCTACTTCGTGCTCGCGCGCCTGACCGGAGAGAGCGCTGACACGCGTGCCACGGGAGCGGAGCGTGGTCATCTGGTGCTCGCGGCGGGGCCTTCCGTCGGCATCGCCGTCCTGGCCTTCGGCACCACGTTCAACTGGCCGTCGGGGTTGATCGTCGCCGCGGCCGGGCTGGCCGTGGTCATGTTGCTCGCGATGGCGTGCGCCGGCCGCATCGAGGGGGCCGGTGGGCGCGTGCTCGCGTTCGTGATGGTCGCCGTCGGCCTGGTGATCCTTCCGACCGCGGCCCAGGTGACCTATGTCGAGCTGGGAGGTCTCGGAGGGCCGGGCCTGTCTGGCCTGTGGGCCCCCTTCGGGCTTGCCTCGGTGATCGCCTTCGCCGCCGCGCTCGTGGCAGGCAGGCTGAGCGAGGCGCTGGTGCCGAAGCTCATCGGCGGCGGGTTGGTGACCATGGTGGTGGGGCTGTGCGCGGTCCGCCTGTTCGTACCGGCGGCCTCGGGCATGCCTCTCCTGGTGCCGTTCGCGCTGCTGACGGCGGGTGCCGCGGTGGCGGTCACCTCGGCGGTGCGGGGGGTGGGGCTCCGGGCCGCGCTGTTCGGGTTGTCCCTGTGCTTCCCCGCCGTGCTGAGCGGCTTCCTGCTCGGCACGGGGATCCAGGTCGGCCGGCTGCGCGCGGTCAGCTCGTCCGGGAGGGTCACCTCGCAGGCCATGGTCGACGGTTTCGTGGGGGCCCTGCACATCTGGGCGCTCGTCGCCGGCTTCGCCGTCGTCGTCGTGCTGGGGGTGGGCGCGGTGCTGGCCCGGCGCGCCCCTGACGAAGCTCCGGGCCCGCTCCTCACCACGGCGTCTTCGCCCCGCGAGGAGGCCGCTCTCGCGGAGACGATGACGGGGCAGGCGGGCGGCGCACGGTCTCCCGAAGATCCCGATACCGCCATGATCCCCGTCGTTCCGCCGCCTGCCCGGTCTCCCGAGGGCACCACCGGCGAGGACGGCGGCGGGGCCGCCGCCCGGTAAGCTGCGCACACGCTTCCCCTATTGCCGGCCGTCGCGCGCGGCGGCCGGCGATCACAATGAAGGAGATACTGTGTCCGAGCGCACGCTTGTCCTGATCAAGCCCGACGGTGTCCGCCGTGGCCTCATCGGTGACGTGATCGCCCGCGTGGAGCGCAAGGGCCTCAAGGTCATCGCCATGGACCTCCGCACGCTCGACGCCGAGACCGCCAAGGCGCACTACGCCGAGCACGCCGAGAAGCCGTTCTTCGGCGAGCTGGTCGAGTTCATCACCTCGGGTCCGCTGGTCGCGATGGTTCTCGAGGGCCCGCGTGCCGTCGAGGCCTTCCGCGCCCTCGCCGGCGCCACCGACCCGGTGAAGTCGGCCCCCGGCACGATCCGCGGCGACCACGCCCTGGAGATCGGCGAGAACATCGTCCACGGGTCCGACTCGCCCGAGTCCGCGGCCCGCGAGGTCAAGATTTTCTTCCCCGACCGTTTCTGAGCCCCGGCCGTCGGCGCGGCTCTCTGAGCGGCCGGGCCGGGGTACGGCCGGCCCGCGGACGTGAGACCGAGGAGGGCCCCGGTGCGTGACACGCGCCGGGGCCCGACGCGTCCAAGGGCGCGTCCAGAAGGTTTCGAGCAGCCTTCGCGACGGGCGCGAGGGTGGGTGTGGGCCGAGCGTGGCGTGTCCACGGTCGAGATGAGCTGGAATGGGGATAAGCCCAGGTCGGCGCGTTGGCGTCCCGGAACCGCGACAAGTTTTTTGTGAGCCGGACGGCTCGTTGCCCTCGCGAGTGGGTACGTCACGTTACGATTCGAATGCGAATCGTAATCTCTCGCGAACGACCTGAAGGAAGGTTTCCTTCCCCATGGGCAGCAAGCTGGCATTCCTCGGCCGTGACATGGCCGTCGACCTGGGCACGGCCAACACCTTGGTCTACGTGCGCGGGCGCGGCATCGTGCTCAACGAGCCGTCGGTGGTGGCGATCAACACCACCACCGGCAAGATCGTGGCAGTGGGCATCGAGGCCAAGAGGATGATTGGCCGAACGCCCGGCAACATCGTGGCGATACGCCCGCTGAAGGACGGCGTGATCGCCGACTTCGACGTGACCGAGCGTATGTTGCGCTATTTCATCCAGCGGGTGCACAAACGTCGGCAATTCGCCAAGCCTCGCATCATCGTGGCCGTTCCGAGTGGCATCACCGGAGTCGAGCAGCGGGCGGTCAAGGAGGCGGGCTACCAGGCGGGGGCCCGCCGGGTCTACATCATCGAGGAGCCGATGGCCGCGGCGATCGGGGCCCGGCTGCCCGTCCACGAGCCGACCGGCAACATGGTGGTCGACATAGGGGGTGGCACCACCGAGGTGGCGATCATCTCGATGGGCGGCATCGTGACGAGCCAGTCGATCCGCGTCGGTGGCGACGAGCTCGACCAGGCGATCATCGCCTTCGCGAAGAAGGAGTACTCCCTGATGCTCGGGGAGCGCACCGCCGAGGAGATCAAGATCGCGATCGGCTCGGCATGCCCCATGGGAGACGACTGCCACGCCGAGATCCGCGGCCGCGACCTGGTCACCGGGCTGCCCAAGACGATCGTGGTGTCGGCCGACGAGATCCGCAAGGCCACCGAGGAGCCGCTCAAGTCCATCGTGGACGCGGTGAAGTCGACTTTGGACAAGTGCCCTCCCGAGCTCTCGGGCGACCTGATGGACCGCGGCGTGGCTCTCACCGGCGGCGGAGCGCTCCTGAAGGGCATGGACGACCGCCTGCGCGACGAGACGGGCATGCCCATCCACCTCGTGGAGAACGCCCTCGACTCCGTGGCGCTCGGCTCGGGCAAGTGCGTCGAGGAGTTCGAGGTCCTGCAGCAGGTTCTGGTGCCGGAGCCGAGACACTGATGGAGCAGGGGCACTGATGGAGCAGGGGCACCGATGAGGGATACCCGCCGCGCGCGGTTGATCCTTGGGCTGCTGCTGGCCGTGGCGCTCGTCCTGATCACCATCGACCACCGGCAGCGCGAGGATTCCCTGTTCGAGCCCGTCCGAGCCGTCGCCGCGTCGCTGTTCGGCGCGGTCGAGCAGGCGGGCACGGGCGTCGTACGGCCCGTCGGCGACTTCATCGGCACCTTCACCTCCGCCTCCGACTCCAAGCGCCAGATCACCTTGTTGCGGGCGGAGAACGCCCGGTTGCGGCAGGAGCTGACCGCCCACACCCTCGACCGCCAAAGATCGGCCGAGCTGACCCGCATGCTGGGGCTCTCGGGTCTCGGCGGCTACCGCGTGGTGGCGGCCCAGGTGATCGCCAGGCGCGGTGTTCCCGGGTTCGAGGACGCCGTCGAGATCGACGCGGGCACCGGCGACGGCGTGAAGTCCGAGATGACCGTGCTCAACGGAGACGGCCTGGTCGGCCGCGTCGTCCACACCAGCCCGACCACCTCCACGGTGGTCCTGCTCACCGACTCCGCGTCCTCGGCGGGGGCCCGGGTGGAGGGGAGCAACGAGATCGGCCTGGTGACGGGCCTCGGCCCGGTCGCCGAGGGGCGGCTCATCCGCTTCCGGCTCCTCGACTCGGCGGCACCGCTGGCCGCCGGCCGCCGCATTGTGAGCTTCGGCTCGCAAGGTGGCATGCCGTACGCGCCGGGCGTTCCGGTCGGCACGATCCAGCGGGTCGAGGCCACGCCCGGCGAGCTCACCCGGGTGGCGTACGCCAGGCCCTTCGTCGACTTCACGGCGCTCGACGTCGTCGGGGTGGTCGTACGGGCGCCGCAACGCGACCCCAGGGACGCGATGCTGCCTCCGCCTCCTCCCGCGGCGAAGGCCCGCGCCACCACCTCGCCGCCCGCGACGCCGTCCCCCTCCTCCTCACCGCCCGCATCCCCCTCCCCGTCCTCGACGGCGGGGGGCCGCGATGACGCCGATGGCGAGCATCCGCGCGGCACGCGGCAGAGCCCGGTCCAGACCCGCGAGCAGTCGGCTCGCACGCGACCGCGTTCCGCCCGCCCGCCCGGGCGGCCGTCCGGTCCGCGCGGGCGGCCCGCCGCCATACGCGAGAGGCCCGGCACGCGGAGCCGAGAGCGGCCGGGAGAGGGCACGCGAGGGCGGTCGCCCGGGGCCCCGCGCGAGCGGCCCGGCGAGAAGACACACGAGCGGCCTGGGGCGAGGAAGCACCACCAGGCCGGCGAGAGGACATGAAAGCGTGATCCGAGCGATGGCGGCGGTGCTGCTCGTCGGCCTCATCATGATCGTGCAGGTGACCGTCGTGAACCGCCTGCCGCTGCCCGGCGGCGGCCCCGACCTGGTGCTCCTCGCGGTCGTGATCATCGCGCTCGCGCGTGGGGCCGTCGTCGGCGCAATCACCGGCTTCGCCATGGGCCTGGCCACCGACCTGCTGCCGCCGGCGGCCCACGTCATGGGGCAGTACGCCCTGGTCTTCTGCCTGGTGGGCTTCATGGTGGGCCGCGCCACCGAGCGGGCGCCCGGCTCCTCGGCCGTCACGGTGATCATCGCGGTGATGCTCGCGCCGCTCATGTCGGCCGGGGTGGGCGGCCTGCTCGGTGATCCCCGGGTCGACTGGAAGGCGGTGCTCAACCTCTGGCCCTCGCTGGTGATGTACAACCTGGCCTTGGCCGCGCTGCTCTTCTGGGTGGTGTCCCGGTACTCCGGCGACCCCCGCCGCCGGAGGCGGGAGGCCGTGCCCACCGGTGCGTACCCGGTCCGGAGGCGCGTGTGATCAGGGTCCGCGCCCGGCTGGTGGTGCTGCAGTTCCTCGTGCTGACCCTGCTGGTCGTCCTCGCCGTACGGCTGTGGCAGGTGCAGGTCGTGCGCGGCGGCCAGTTCGTGGCCGCGGCCACGGAGACCCGCACCCGCGACGTCATCGTCCCGGCCGTGCGCGGGCAGATTCTGGACGCCACCGGTCGCCCTCTGGTGCGCAACCGCACCTCGCTGGTGGTCTCGGTCGACCGCTCCGAGGTCGAGCGCATGCGTGACGGCGGCCGGGCCGTGATGAAGCGGCTGGCGGCGGTGCTCGACCGCCCGGTCAAGGAGCTGCGCGAGCGCATCCGCCCGTGCGGGCCCCACGTGTCCCGTCCCTGCTGGCCGGGCTCGCTGTATTCGCCGATCCCCATCGACGACAACGTCAGCCCCCGGGAGGCGCTGCAGATCCTGGAGCGCCAGGAGGACTTCCCCGGGGTCATCGCGGAGGTGCAGCCCGTGCGCGAGTATCCCCTCGGCTCCGGGGCATCGCAGACCCTCGGTTACCTGCAACCGGTGACCGAGCAGGAGCTGAAGAAGCGCTCCACGCTGAAGGCGAACTTCTCCGGAGTCGACCTCGTAGGCAGGGACGGCCTCGAATACGTCTACGACGACGCGCTGCGCGGATCGCCGGGGCTCCGGAGGGTCCAGGTCGACCGCATGGGCAAGGTCCTCGGGATCGAGCGGCAGACCTCCCCGACGCCGGGCGACATCCTGATCACCAACATGGACGCCGACGTGCAGAAGGTCGTTGACCAGGCGCTCGTGAACGCCATGAAGAACGCCCCCAGGGCCGACGGCGCCGCCGCGGTCGTCCTGGACGTGAAGACCGGCGGGGTCATCGCGATCGGCAGCATGCCGACCTACGATCCCGCGGTCTGGGCGGGCGGCATCTCCGAGAAGGACTACCAGCGGCTGCTGTCGGAGAAGGCGGGGCTGCCGCTGGTCTCCCGGGCGACCCACGGCCAGTACGCGCCGGGTTCGACGTTCAAGGTCTCCTCCCTGTCCGCGATGATCAGGGACGGGTACCCCCTGCACGGCAAGTACGACTGCCCGGGGGCGTACGACATCGGTGGCCGGGCGTTCCACAACTTCCACGGCATCGGCATGGGTGTCATCGATCTTCACACGGCCCTGGTGAAGTCGTGCGACACGATCTTCTACAAGGCCGCGAGCGAGATGTGGACGCGGGACGGCGGGAACAAGCCCGTGCCGCATCCCAAGGAGCCGATGACCAACACCGCCAAGTTGTTCGGGTTCGGCAGGAAGACCGGCATCGATCTGCCCGGCGAGGTGTCCGGGCGCATCCCCGGCCGCAGGTGGAAGAGGCAGCAGTGGGCGGCGACCAAGGACGCCAGCTGCACCCGGGCCAAGACCGGCTATCCGGAGGTCGAGAAGAAGGACCCCGGCCGCGCCAAGTACCTCAAGACGCTGGCCCACGAGAACTGCGTCGAGGGGTTCGAGTGGCATGTCAGCGAGGCCGCCAACCTCTCGATCGGCCAGGGCGACGTGCTCGTGACGCCCCTGCAGCTGGCGGCCGCCTACGCCGCGATCGTGGGCGACGGCAAGCTGCGCAGCCCGCGCATCGCCAAGGCGATCGTGCGGCCGGACGGCACCCACGTACAGGAGATCAAGGCCCCGGTCACCGCGCGGCTCCCGATCACCAAGGAGACCCGCGACTACATCCGCGCCGCGCTCAGCGAGGTGACCTCCGACGGCACCGCGGCGGGCGCTTTCAGCGGGTTCCCGATGAATGTGGTGAAGATCGGCGGCAAGACGGGTACGGCCGAGGTCTACGGCAAGGAGGACACCTCGTGGTTCGCCTCCTTCGCCCCGGCGGCCGACCCCAGGTTCGTGGTCGTCGTCACGATCTCGCAGGGCGGCCAGGGCGCCATGGCCGCGGCTCCGGCGGCGCGCGAGATCTACGAGGGCATCTACGGCATCAAGGGCAAGGCCGCGCTGCCTGACGGCAAGCCCGTCGAGAAGCTCCCGTCGATCAGGAAAGACGGGACGGTGGTGCGGTGAACCAGGCCCTGGCCCCGCAGAGCCGCTCCTTCGTCCGCAGGGCCATGGGCGCGCAGTCGGCGGTGTGGCGGGTCGACGGAGTCCTGCTGGTCGCCGTCATGGCCCTGTCGGTCATCGGCACGCTGCTGGTGTGGTCCTCGACGCGCACGTGGGCGGCGGGCGCGCCCACAGGCATGGTCAAGAAGCACATCCTCAACCTCGTCATCGGGTGGATCCTCTGCGGCATCGCCGCGACGGCGGGCCAGCGGACTCTGCGGGTCTACGCGCCCGCCGTGTACGGGGTGTCGCTTCTCGGGCTCTTCGCGGTCGTCACCCCGCTCGGTTCGACGATCAACGGGTCCCACTCGTGGATCCTGCTGGGCGGGGGGTTCGCGGTCCAGCCGTCAGAGCTCGCGAAGCCCGCGCTGATCCTGATGATGGGCGCGTTGCTCGCCGAGCCGGCGCCGGGCACCGACCGGCCCCGCACGCTCGACCTGCTGCTCTGCGTCGCCGCCGCGGGCATCGCGGCGGGCCTGATCATGCTCCAGCCCGACTTCGGCACCACGATGGTGCTCGCCGTCATCACCGGCGGGTTGCTGATCTTCGCCGGCCTGCGGAAGCGCTACATCGTCGGGCTCGGCCTGCTGGCGATCGCGGGGGCAGCGGCCGTGTGGCTCTTCGGCTTGCTCAAGCCGTACCAGGTGGCGCGGTTCACCGCGTTCATCAACCCGGCGAACGACCCGCGCGGGGCGGGGTACAACAGCACGCAGGCGTTGATCGCGATCGGTTCGGGGGAGCTGTTCGGCAAGGGCCTGTTCCACGGGGGGCAGACCACCGGGCGGTTCGTTCCCGAGCAGCACACCGACTTCATCTTCACCGTGGTGGGGGAGGAGTTCGGGTTCCTCGGCTCGGCCACCGTGGTCGCCCTGCTCGGGGTGGTGCTGCTGCGGGGTCTGCGCATCGCCAGGCAGTGCGACGACCGGTTCGGCGCGCTGGTCGCGGGGGGCATCGTGTGCTGGTTCGCCTTCCAGTCGTTCGTCAACGTCGGCATGACCATCGGCATCATGCCGATCACCGGGGTGCCCCTGCCCTTCGTCTCCTACGGCGGCACCGCGACGTTCGCCAACATGATCGCCCTCGGATTACTCCAGGGCGTCCACATCCGGGAACGCGCGTTCTAGCCAAGCCCCCGGCCCCCGGGCGGGGGCGGCTGGCGCGAGGCGCGGCGAGCAGGAACTACCCTTGGGAGCATGTCTGTCGAGTCGCTCTTTTCCCGCCTGGAAGCGCTCCTGCCCAACGTGCAGAAGCCGATCCAGTATGTAGGGGGTGAGCTCAATTCGACCGTCAAGGAATGGGACGAGGCGACCGTCCGCTGGGCGCTCATGTATCCCGACGCCTATGAGGTCGGCCTGCCCAACCAGGGCGTCCAGATCCTGTACGAGATCCTCAACGAGCTGCCCGAGACGCTGGCCGAGCGCACCTACGCGGTCTGGCCCGATCTTGAGGCGCTCATGCGGGAGCACGGCGTTCCGCAGTTCACCGTCGACGCGCACCGCCCGGTGCGGGCGTTCGACGTGCTGGGCGTGTCGTTCTCGACCGAGCTGGGTTACACCAACATGCTCACCGCCCTCGACCTCGCCGGCATCCCGCTGTACGCCGTCGATCGCGGTGACGACGACCCGATCGTGCTGGCGGGCGGCCACGCGGCGTTCAACCCCGAGCCGGTCGCCGACTTCCTGGACGCCGCGGTGCTCGGCGACGGCGAGCAGATCGCCATCGCCATCTCCGAGGTGATCCGCGAGTGGAAGGACGAGGGCCGCCCGGGCGGGCGCGACGAGCTTCTCATGCGTCTCGCCTCGACCGGCGGTGTCTACGTCCCGAAGTTCTACGACGTCGAGTACCACCCCGATGGGCGGATCAAGCGGGTGGCGCCCAACCGGTCGGGCGTGCCGTGGCGAGTGCAGAAGCACACCGTCATGGATCTCGACGAGTGGCCCTATCCCAAGAAGCCGCTGGTCCCGCTGGCCGAGACCGTGCACGAGCGCTTCAGCGTCGAGATCTTCCGCGGCTGCACCCGCGGCTGCCGGTTCTGCCAGGCGGGCATGATCACCCGTCCCGTCCGGGAGCGGTCGATCACGACGATCGGCGACATGGTCGAGGCGGGCGTCAAGGAGTCCGGCTTCAACGAGGTCGGCCTGCTGTCGCTGTCCAGCGCCGACCACTCCGAGATCGCGGCGGTCGCCAAGGGCCTGGCCGACCGTTACGAGGGCACCAACACCAGCCTGTCGCTTCCGTCGACCCGCGTCGACGCGTTCAACATCGACCTGGCCAACGAGTTCTCGCGCAACGGCCGCCGCTCCGGCCTGACGTTCGCGCCCGAGGGCGGTTCCGAGCGCATGCGCAAGGTGATCAACAAGATGGTCACCGAGGAAGATCTGATCCGCACCGTCACCACGGCGTACAGCCAGGGCTGGCGGCAGGTGAAGCTCTACTTCATGTGCGGGCTGCCCACCGAGATGGACGAGGACGTGCTCGGCATCGCCGATCTCGCCAAGAAGGTCATCAAGGCGGGCCGCGAGGTCACCGGTTCCCGTGACATCCGCTGCACGGTGTCCATCGGCGGGTTCGTGCCGAAGCCGCACACCCCGTTCCAGTGGGCCGCCCAGTGCGACCACGAGACCGTGGACCGCCGGCTCAAGCAGCTCAGGGACTCCCTGCGCACCGACAAGCAGTACGGCAAGTCCATCGGCTTCCGCTACCACGACGGCCAGCCCTCGATCGTCGAGGGCATGCTGTCGCGCGGAGACCGCCGGGTGGGCGCCGTGATCAAGGCCGTGTGGGAGGAAGGCGGCCGTTTCGACGGCTGGAGCGAGCACTTCTCCTACAGCCGCTGGATGTCCTGCGCCGAGCGGGCGCTGGCGGGCGAGCCGGTCGACGTCGACTGGTACACCACGCGTGAGCGCGAGGAGGTCGAGGTGCTCCCCTGGGACCACCTGGACGCCGGCCTCGACCGCGAGTGGCTCTGGCAGGACTGGCAGGACGCCACGAGCGAGACCGAGGTCGAAGACTGCAGGTGGACGCCCTGCTACGACTGCGGTGTCTGCCCCACCATGGGCACCGAGATCCAGATCGGCCCGACGGGAAGGAAACTGCTTCCCCTGACGGTCGTCTGACCCGGCGGATGGAAGCAAACACCCGTTGTAACCGTTGACGAGGTAGGCCATCCGGTCGCGGTGGTTTAGCCTCTTCCCGTACGACGTCAGACCGGGTGGGCCGGAGTGGCCTTTATCCTGGGAAGATGACCGGTCACTCGACACAGAAAGGATGACTTAGCTGAAGAACCCTGTTCCTGATGGGCCCCCGCCCGCGCCAGTGGTGCAGCGCCTTCGCGTGCGTTACGCCAAGCGTGGCCGTCTGCGGTTCACCAGCCACCGAGACATCTCGCGTGCCATCGAACGAGCGGTGCGCCGGGCCGGCATTCCGGTTGGCTTCAGCGCGGGATTCTCCCCCCATCCGAAGATCTCCTACGCGGGTGCCGCTCCCACCGGAGTGGCCAGCGAAGCCGAATATCTCGAGATCGGTGTCGTCTCGGCGTGCGAGCCCGATCGGCTCCGTGCCGATCTCGACTCGTCGCTGCCACCGGGTCTCGACGTGCTCGACGTCGTCGAGGCGCGCACGGGAAGCCTGGCCGACAGGCTGGAGTGCTCGGTCTGGGAGGTCCGCCTGCCCGGATCGGAGCCGCGAGAGGCGAAGGCGGCGGTCGATCTCTTCCTGGCCGCCGAGCGTGTAGAGGTCGAGCGCCTGACCAAGAAGGGCCTGCGCCGGTTCGACGCGCGGGAGGCCGTCATCGCGCTGACGGCACATGAGGCAACGCAAGGAACAGCGGGCCGGGAGCAGAGCCAGCCATGTGCGATACTTCGTATGGTTGTCCGGCACGTTACGCCCGCCGTTCGACCCGACGACGTGCTCACGGGTCTGCGTCTTGTGGCTGATTTCGCGCCGCCGTCACCCCCCGCGGTGACCAGGCTGGCTCAGGGTCCGCTCGACGCGCACACCGGTGGGACCGCCGACCCGCTCGACCTGGACCGCGACATTCGCGGCGGCGAGCCGGGACCGGCTGTGCAGCACGTCGGTGACCACAAATAGGACTTGGCGCCGGGCCCCCGACAGGTGGCCTGGCGCACAGCGAGAGACGAGAGCTCCCGCGCGGCGCGGAGACGTGCCCGGGAGCCTGACGGGAGAACGCCCGCATGCTCGACAACGAGCCCATCGTCGGAGCCTCTGGCCCTGATGGGGATACAACAGCACAGCAAGAACCGAAGCCGGTCAGGCGTCGCCGTGCGGCGAGCCGTCCGGCCGGTCCGCCACCCGAGGAGGCCGAGCGCGCCGCGGGTCTGGTGAGCGAGCCCCAAGGGGCGGTCACTACCGCCGCTCTGGGTGCCACCGTCACCACGCCGGGCACGGCCGTGGACACCGCACCGGGCGTCGCGCAGACCCCGCGCGCCGAGGAAACGGCACCGGTCGCGGAGAGCGCGCCCGTCGCGGAGGCCGAGGCGCCTCCGAAGCGGGCCACCAGGTCGCGCCGCGTGGTCAAGGACCCCGACGCGCCGGTCACCCCGCGCCGCTCGCGCACGGCCAAGAAGGACGCCGTCCAGGCCGTCCAGGCCGAGGCGGTCCCCGAGGCGGAGCCCGCCCCGGTGAAGCGCCGGCGCACGAGGAAGGCCGCCGAGGTCGTCGAGGTCGCGGAGATCCCCGAGGTCCCCGAGGCCCAGGCCGGGCGGCCCGCCGTCGAGAGCCCCGTGGAGGCCGAGGTCGCCGAGGCGATCATCGAGTCGCTGCCCGCCGAGGAGCCGCTCGACGACGAGCCCGCCGGCGAGGACATCGCCGAGGAGACGCGGCCCCAGACCTCGGTGTTCGTCGACCCGTTCGGCCTGACCGCGATGGCCGACGTGCGTGCTGCCGCGCCCACCGTCACCTTCCAGGCGCCCGCCGCGGTGTTCCAGCCGATCTTCCAGGCGCCCGAGCCGCGTCCGGCCGTACAGCCGGTGGTGCCGCAGCCGCGCCCCCAGCAGCAGGCCGAGCCGGCCGATGAGCAGCCCGAGGAGGCCGAGGACGCCGCCGAAGCCGCACTGGACGAGGACGACGACCAGGATGACGCGGGCGGCCGTCGCCGCCGTCGTCGCCGGGGCGGCCGTGGCCGGGGCAAGGCGCGCGAGCAGGACGAGGCCGGCGAGGGCGACGAGGGCGAGGAAGGCGACGAGGAGCCGCGCGCGGCGAGCGCCGACCAGGCCGAGCCGGCCGAGACCGAGCAGGCCCGGGACTCCCGTGACGACCAGGACGACGAGGACGCCGGTTCGTCGCGCCGCCGTCGCCGTCGCCGCCGCAGGGGCGGGGACGACGCCGAGACGCCCGCCGACGACCCGCCCATCACGGTCGTGCGCATCCGCGCGCCCCGGGCCGGGCGCCCGACCTCGGTCGACGAGGTCCAGGGCTTCCGCGGTTCCACGCGCCTGGAGGCCAAGAAGCAGCGCCGCCGTGAGGGCCGCGAGCAGGGACGCCGCCGTCCCCCGGTGATCACCGAGTCGGAGTTCCTGGCCCGCCGCGAGTCCGTCGAGCGGGTGATGGTGGTGCGCCGCCAGGGCGGCCGCACCCAGATCGCGGTGCTGGAGGACGGCGTGCTCGTCGAGCACTACGTCGACCGTGAGGCCAGCCAGTCGTACGTCGGCAACGTCTATCTCGGCAAGGTCCAGAACGTCCTGCCGTCGATGGAGGCCGCGTTCATCGACGTCGGCAAGGGCCGCAACGCCGTCCTGTACGCCGGTGAGGTCAACTTCGACACCGCCGGTCTCGAAGGCCAGCCCAAGCGCATCGAGGCGGCCCTGAAGTCAGGGCAGTCGGTGCTCGTGCAGGTCACCAAGGACCCCATGGGTCACAAGGGTGCCCGGCTCACGAGCCAGATCAGCCTCCCCGGCCGCTACCTGGTCTACGTGCCCGACGGTTCCATGACGGGCATCAGCCGCAAGCTCCCCGACAAGGAGCGCAGCCGGCTGAAGGCCATCCTCAAGAAGGTCATGCCGGAGAACGCCGGTGTGATCGTCAGGACCGCCGCGGAGGGCGCGTCCGAGGAGGAGCTCAGCCGCGACGTGGCCCGCCTGTCGGCGCAGTGGGAGAACATCCAGCGCAAGGCCAAGGGCGCGAGCCCGCCCGAGCTGCTCTCCTCCGAGCCCGACCTGACCGTCCGCGTGGTCCGCGACGTCTTCAACGAGGACTTCTCCTCGCTGGTCGTGGCGGGCGACGAGGCCTGGGGCACGGTCGACGAGTACGTCAGGTACGTCGCGCCGCACCTGGCCGACCGCCTGACCAAGTGGGAGGACGGCGACGTCTTCGCGGCCTACCGCATCGACGAGCAGATCTCCAAGGCGATGGAGCGCAAGGTGTGGCTGCCGAGCGGCGGCTCCCTTGTGATCGACCGCACCGAGGCCATGACCGTCGTCGACGTCAACACCGGCAAGTTCACCGGCCAGGGCGGCAACCTGGAGGAGACCGTCACCAGGAACAACCTGGAGGCGGCCGAGGAGATCGTCCGTCAGCTCCGGCTGAGGGACATCGGCGGCATCATCGTCATCGACTTCATCGACATGGTGCTCGAGAGCAACCGTGATCTGGTGCTCCGGCGCATGCTGGAGTGCCTGGCGCGCGACCGCACCAAGCACCAGGTCGCGGAGGTCACCTCTCTGGGGCTGGTGCAGATGACCCGCAAGCGGGTCGGTCAGGGCCTCCTGGAGGCGTTCTCGACGCCGTGTGACTGCTGCAACGGGCGCGGGTTGATCGTCTCGACCGAGCCGGTCGAGTCCAAGCCCGAGCCGAGGGGCACGCAGGGCAAGATGGCGGTGGAGAAGGCTGTGGCCGAGAAGCTCGAAAAGGCCGGTGGCGACAGGCTTCTCAAGGACGGTGGCGTCGCGGTGGCCGCGAACGGCGAGGGAGGTCGTGATAGCGTGACCGATGCGCTTGACGGCTCTTCCGAGGAGGACGCGCAAGCCGCACAGCCTTCCGCCCGGGGGCGGCGACGCTCCCGAAAGGCCACCAGACCGGCTGGGCCGGCCGAGTAGGCCGGCACCCGGCGATCCGTCCGGTTCGACCAGGGCACCCGCAATCCGGTATCCTAGTCAATCGGTGCGTCCGGTGGCGCGCCTAGCTTCGCGCGCCTACCCGGTTCGCCGGTCGTGTGTATCGACGGTAGCTGGATGCAAGAGGCGCAGCGTTCAGCGAGCAATTAGCCAGAAGAAGGGTTCCGCGGTGTACGCGATCGTTCGTTGCGGCGGCAGGCAGCAGAAGGTCTCCGTCGGTGACGTCCTCGAGGTAGACAAGGTCGCCGGTGAGGTCGGCTCCACGGTGTCGCTGGCGCCGGTGCTCGTCGTCAACGACGGCGATGTCACCACAGACGCTGCCACGCTTGGCAAGTTCGAGGTGACCGCCGAGATTCTCGGCGAGACCAAGGGCCCCAAGATTCGTATTCTCAAGTACAAGAACAAGTCTGGTTACAAGAAGCGCCAGGGTCACCGCCAGCGGTACACCCAGGTGAAGGTAACCGGCATCAACCCCGGGAAGTAGTGGTAGCGAACCATGGCACACAAGAAGGGCGCCTCGTCCACCCGGAACGGCCGTGACTCCAACGCCCAGCGGCTTGGTGTCAAGCGTTTCGGTGGCCAGCTCGTGAACGCCGGCGAGATCATCGTCCGCCAGCGTGGCACCCACTTCCACCCGGGTGACAACGTCGGCCGGGGTGGCGACGACACGCTGTTCGCGCTGATCGCCGGCCACGTGCAGTTCGGCAACAAGCGCGGCCGTCGCGCTGTGAGCATCGTCCCGGCCGCGGAGTAGATCCGCCGATCGGAAATGGGGCCGCCGCCCCGCGCGAGAGCGTGGCGGACGGTGGCCCGGCCAGAACGTTGATGAGGCGGATCGACTTGTCGATCCGCCTCATCGTCGTGAAGGGGTACTACCGGTGCGGGGAGCGCGGCGGTGGCACGGCGTGGACCAGACGGTCCCGCTTGTGAGAGGGAGTAACGGTGGCTGAGTTCGTCGACCAGGTGGTCCTTTACGTCAAGGCCGGTGACGGGGGAAACGGCTGCGCGTCCATCCACCGTGAGAAGTTCAAGCCGCTCGGTGGTCCCGACGGGGGGAACGGCGGGCGCGGGGGCGACGTGATCCTGGAGGTCGACCCCAACACCTCCACCCTCCTCGACTACCACCACAGGCCCCACCGCAAGGCCGCCAACGGCAAGCAGGGTGCGGGGTCCAACCGCGACGGCGCCTGGGGCGAGGACGTGGTCCTCCCGGTCCCCAACGGCACGGTCGTGAAGGACGCCAAGTCCGGCGAGGTGCTGATCGACCTCGTCGGCGCCGGCACGCGGTACATCGTGGCCCAAGGCGGTCACGGGGGCCTCGGCAACGCCGCGCTGGCCTCCACCAAGCGCAAGGCCCCCGGGTTCGCCCTGCTCGGCGAGCAGGGCGACGAGCTCGAGGCCGTGCTGGAGCTGAAGACGGTCGCCGACGTGGCGCTCGTCGGCTTCCCGAACGCCGGCAAGTCGTCGCTGATCGCGGCACTGAGCGCCGCCCGGCCCAAGATCGCCGACTACCCGTTCACCACGCTGGTGCCGAATCTCGGCGTCGTCACGGCGGGGGAGACGGTGTTCACCGTCGCCGACGTGCCCGGGCTGATCCCCGGCGCCTCGGAGGGACGCGGGCTCGGTCACGAGTTCCTGCGCCACGTGGAGCGGTGCTCGACGATCGTCCATGTCCTCGACTGCGCGACGATCGAGCCCGGGCGCGACCCGCTGACCGACTTCGCGGTGATCGAGGCGGAGCTGGCCGCCTACGGCGAGCTGGACGACCGCCCGCGTCTGGCCGTGCTCAACAAGGCCGACGTCCCCGAAGCCCGCGAGCTCGCCGACATGGTGCGGCCGATGCTGGAGGAGAAGGGCCTCAGGGTCTTCACGATCTCGGCGGCCACCCACGAGGGGCTGCGCGAGCTGTCGTTCGCCGTGGCCGAGATGGTGTCGGCCGCCAGGGCCGCCAAGCCCATCGAGGAGCCCACCAGGCTGGTCATCCGTCCCAAGCAGTTCGGCGACGCCGGGTTCACGGTCAAGCGGATCAACGACGACACCTTCCAGGTCACCGGCGAGAAGCCCGAGCGGTGGATCAAGCAGACCGACTTCACCAACGACGAGGCCGTCGGCTACCTCGCCGACCGTCTCGAAAGGCTGGGCATCGAGAAGGCGCTCAGCGAGGCGGGGGCCAAGGCCGGCGCCGAGGTCGTCATCGGCTCGATGGAGGGCGGCTACATCTTCGACTGGCAGCCCACGCTCGACGCCGAGGCCAACCAGGGCCCACGCGGCTCGGACAACCGCCTCGGGTAGCCGAGACGGTTACCGGTGACCCCGGGCCGGGCGTCCGGGGCCGCGCGGGCGGCACGTACCAGCGCGGCACGGCGGACGGGTCCGCCGGCCGCGACCAGCATGCGGTAGCAGGCAAGCGAGCGAAGGGTGTGGACGTGGACAACGCCGGTCGGGAGCGGGTGGCCGCTGCTTCACGCCTGGTCGTCAAGGTGGGGTCGTCGTCGCTGACCACCTCGCAGGGCACCATCGACGTCGATCGGGTGGACGCCCTCGTGGACGTCCTCGCCGCCCGCAGCGGGAACGGCACGCAGATCGTGCTGGTGTCCTCCGGCGCGATCGCGGCGGGTCTCGGGCCGCTCGGCCTGACCGCCCGGCCGCGTGACCTCGCGACCCAGCAGGCGGCCGCCTCGGTGGGGCAGGGCGTGCTGGTCGCCCGCTACACCTCCTCCTTCGCCCGGTACGGGCTGCGCGTGGGCCAGGTACTGCTCACCGCGGACGACATGATGCGCCGGTCCCACCACCGCAACGCGCAGCGGACCCTGGTGCGGCTCCTGGAGCTCGGCATCGTCCCCGTGGTGAACGAGAACGACACGGTCGCCACCGACGAGATCCGCTTCGGCGACAACGACCGCCTGGCGGCCCTGGTGGCCCACCTGATCCACGCCGACGCGCTGGTGCTGCTCTCGGACGTGGACGCCCTGTACGACGGCGACCCCCGGTTGCCGGGCGCCCGGCGGATCCCCCGGGTCAACGGGCCGGCGGATCTCGCGGGCGTCGAACTCGGCAGGTCGGGCCGGGTCGGCACCGGCGGCATGATCACCAAGGTGGAGGCGGCCCGCATCGCCACGGGCGCGGGCGTCCCCGTCGTGCTCACCTCCGCCGCCAGGGCCGCGCAGGCCCTCACGGGGCAGGACGTCGGCACCTACTTCCAGCCGGACGGCCGCCATCCGGGCACCCGCCTGCTCTGGCTCGCCCACGCGACGACCGGCAGGGGCCGCCTGCACCTGGACGCCGGGGCGGTCGAGGCCGTGGTGATGCGGCGCAAGTCCCTGCTCCCAGCCGGGGTGACGCTCGTGGAGGGCGACTTCACCGCGGGCGACCCGGTCGACCTCTACAGCCCGCACGGCACGCCCGTGGCCAGGGGCCTGGTGAACTTCGACGCCGCGGAGATCCCCGAGCTGCTCGGCCGTTCCACGCGCGAGCTGGCCGCGAACCTCGGCCCGGAGTACGAGCGAGAGCTGATCCACCGCGACGACATCGTCATACTGGATTCCGTCACCGAGAGCAGGAGCGCGAGGCATGTCTGAGGCCGATGACTTTCTGAGGGTCGCCCACGCCGCGAGAGACGCCGCCGCCGAGCTGGCGCCGCTGCCGCGCTCCGCCAAGGACGCCGCGCTGCGCGCGGTCGCCGACGCCCTGGTGTCCCGCGCGAAGGAGATCGTCGAGGCGAACGCCCTGGACGTCGCCGCCGCGCGCGAGAGCGGCACCCCGGAGACGATGATCGACAGGCTCCGGCTGGACGAGAAGCGCGTCGGGGCCATCGCCCACGCGGTGCGCGAGGTGGCGGAGCTGCCCGACCCGGTCGGCGAGGTCGTCCGGGGGAGCACCCTGCCGAACGGCCTGGAGCTCCGGCAGATCCGCGTGCCGCTCGGGGTCGTCGGCATCATCTACGAGGGCCGCCCCAACGTCACGGTCGACGCCGCCGCCCTGTGCCTCAAGAGCGGCAACGCCGTCATGCTGCGCGGGTCGTCCAGCGCCTTCAAGTCCAACACCGTCCTGGTGGAGATCATGCAGGACGCGCTCGGCGGCACCGAGGTGCCCTCGGGGGCCGTACAGCTGGTGCCGGGCATCACGCGCGAGTCGGTGAAGCACCTGATGCGCGCGCGGGGGCTGGTCGACGTGCTGATCCCGCGCGGCGGCGCGTCTCTGATCAACTCGGTGGTGGAGGAGTCCACGGTGCCGGTGATCGAGACCGGCGTCGGCAACTGCCACGTGTACGTGGACGCGGACGCCGACCTCGATCTGGCCCTGGAGATCCTCGTCAACGCCAAGACCCAGCGTCCTTCTGTGTGCAACGCGGCCGAGACGTTCCTGGTCCACGCGGCGGTGGCCGACGCGTTCGTGCCGGCGGCCCTGGCGCGGCTGGCGAAGGAGGGCGTGACCGTGCACGGCGACGAGCGTGTCGCCTCGTACGACGCGGCGGGGCCCGAGGGCGTCGTGGTGCCCGCCACCGAGGAGGACTTCGGGAACGAGTACCTCTCTTTGGACATCGCCGCCGCCGTGGTCGACTCGCTGGAGGACGCGGTGGCGCACATCAGGCGGTACGGCTCGGCGCACACCGACGCGATCGTCACGCGGTCGCAGGGCGCGGCCAGGCGCTTCGTCGCCCGGGTCGACTCGGCGGCGGTGGCGGTCAACGCCTCGACCCGGTTCACCGACGGCGGGGAGTTCGGCTTCGGGGCCGAGATCGGCATCTCCACCCAGAAGCTGCACGCGCGCGGGCCGATGGGCCTTCCTGAGCTGACCTCCACGAAGTGGGTCTACACCGGCGAGGGCCACTTGCGCACCTCGGCGGGCACCGTCGTAGCCGGAGGCTAGCGCCGGCCTCCATGCGGGTGGGACGTCGCGGATGACGACTTGGAGTGGTCGGCGTGTCGCTGCGCGTGAACGGCGGGCAGGAGCGTTTGACTGTCCCCATGGGGATTGTCTTCGCCTTCGGCTACGCCATCGCTGTGGTGGTCGCGGCCGATCGGCTGATGCTGTGGCTGGAGAGCCGGGGTCACGTGAACTGGCGGCGCACCGGCAGGAAGGTGCTGTCCGCGAGCCCGAGCGCCCGGCTGGACAGCCTCTTCGACGACCCTTCACGCTCGCGCTAGCCGTTTCCGTTCGCCCGCGGCAGGGACGGCTGGGGTTCGTGTCCTGGGGTGTCCGCTAAAACCCGGTAGCTTCCGGCGCGCCGCCGCTGTTAATGGGGTGATCGGCGCTATGGTGGCGTCTCCTATGGGCGGACGGCGAGTGGGCGGGCTCGGGCGAGTCGGCCCGTACACCATGGTGGAGCGCCTCGGCCGCGGTGGCATGGGCGAGGTCTACCTCGCCGTCGGCCGGCGCGGGGTGAAGGTCGCCGTCAAGATGCTCCGTGATCCGATCGGGGACGACCCCGAGGCGCGATTACGGCTCGACCGCGAGGTGCAGGCGCTGCGCCGGGTCGAGAGCCCCTACGTCGCGAGCGTTCTCGATGCCGACCTGTCCGGTGACCGGCCCTATCTGGTGATGGAGCACATCGAGGGGGAGACCCTCCTCGACACGGTGCGGCGGCAGGGGCCCCTGTCGGGCCCGAACCTGATCGACCTCGCCAGGGGGCTGGCCACCGCGATCGCCATCATCCACGCCGCCGGGGTGGTCCACCGGGACGTGAAGCCCGCCAACGTGGTGCTGGGGCCCGACGGCCCCGTGCTGATCGACTTCGGCATCGCCCAGGTCTCCGACGCCACCCGGCTCACGATGACCGGCACGTTCCTCGGGACCCCGGGCTACTCCGCGCCCGAGGTGTTCGCCGAGGAGGTCGTCGCGGAGCCCTCCGACGTCCATTCGTGGGCGGCCACGGTGGCGTTCGCCGCCACCGGGCGGCCGACGTTCGGGAGGGGCAGCGTCGAGGCGCAGATGTACGCGGTCCTGAACGGGCGTGCGGACCTCGCCGGGGTGCCAGGCTCCCTGCTGCCTTTGATCAGGGCCGCGCTCAACAGGGAGCCCGCCAAGCGGCCCACCGCGGCGCTGCTGGCCGACCGGCTGTCCCGCCTCGCGAGGGCCACGGCGCCCGTCACGCCCGCTGCGACACGCGCCACGCCGTCGGGGGCACGCGCCACGCCGCCGGCGGCACGTACGACGC
>NZ_JBFBIK010000119.1:0-22710 GCF_040685555.1 Sphaerisporangium sp. NPDC088356 | reverse complement strand
TCACTACCAACGACAAGCCACCAAGGCATGAAGATCACGATCTACAGCTGGAGTACTAACGCTCATTGTGCCCGCGCTCAGGTCCAGATCCATCCGCCGCAGTGCCGCCACCTCGCCCCATCGAAGGCTTGCGAACGTGGCGAGCAGGACCAGGGCACGAGGCCGGGCGGGTGGAGAACAGTCAGGTCGGGGTGTTCTTGGCCTGTGCCCTCCTGCTGGCGGGCGGGCGTTGATTGACCGGCGTTTGTATCTGCCGCAGACCTCCTGGCTGGCCGAGGCTGAGCGCTGCCGAGCGGCCGGGGTGCCGTCGGACGTGGGGTTCGCGACCAAGCCCGCGCTGGCCGGGCAGATGATCGCTGCCGCGTTGGATGCCGGGGTTGCGGCCGGATGGGTGAGCGGGGATGAGGTCTACGGTCAAGACCCCGGCCTGCGCGAGCTGATCGAGGACTGCGGCGTGGGGTATGTGCTGGCGATCGCAGGTCACCGGCGGGTGAAGGTTAACGGTGTCCAGCAGCCGGCGGCCCAGATCGCCCAGGGTGTGCTGGCCTGGCAGTGCTACAGCGCCGGGGATGGTGCCAAGGGACCACGCTGGTATGCCTGGGCGTGGAAACGGATCGACCTCGACTGGCCTGGACACCGCTGGCTGCTGATCCGGCGTAACGTCATCACCGGCGAGCTGGCGTTTTACCGGTGCTTCGCCTCCGGCCCCGTGCTGCTTACGGCGTTGGTGCGCGTCGCCGGAGCACGCTGGGCGATCGACGTGTGCCACCTGTGGTGCACCTCAAGTCGTGTTCGTCTTTCACTGCGGGGCTCCGTCCTGCGTGGATGGTTCGTCGGAGGGCTCAGTCCAGCGGGCGCGGGTGTAGAAGCCCGGTGGCCGGTCCCGGCGTTGGTGTAGACGCTGCAGTTCGGCGGCGTCGGCCGTGATGATCCAGTAGTTGCCTTCGGGGGCGTGGCGGGCGGTGATCCATCCCCGGTAGATCCAGTTGTAGACCGTGGCCAGGGGCATCTCCAGAGCGGCGGCGAGGTCAGGGACCGTCCACTCGTCGGGGCGCAGGTCGGCCAGGGCGGTGGGTCGGTCACGTCGTCGGGGGGCGACGATGTGGTGCTGGTTGAGCAGGGTCCGGATCTGGGCGGGTTCGAAGCTGCTGGTCCGCTTAGGCGGCCGGAGTCCTTCGGTGTTGAGGGTGTTGGCGATCTGCCGGGTGGTCTTGCCCTGTTCGGCGAGCTCGGTGACGCGGGCGAGCAGCCGTGGGTAGTACGACAGCTGGTCCAGGCGGGCGACGGGCCGGATGGCCTGGCCGGTGGTGTGGTGCCCGCCGGCCCAGGTGATGGTGACGTCCACCAGTTCGCTGTTCCCGACGACCGCGACGGTGATCTTCTCGATGAGGGTGCGCAGGAGCTCCTTGCGGTCGGTCTGGTCCGTGGTGGGCGCGTTCCAGACCTGCGGCAGATTCTCAGCCAGCTCCCCGATCGCCTGACGTTGCGCGTTGGTGAGTGTCATCGGCAGGGACTCGGTGAACCGCTGGTATTCGGCTTGCAGACGGTCGGTCTGGGCCAGGGCGGCTTCCCATTCCTTCTCCAGTTGCCGGACGACCAGGCGGTTTTCCGGCTCAGCCAGCTGATACTGACGACGGGCTCGGTCGGCGGCGTAGCGGGTCCGTTCCAGGCGCTGATGCCAGAGCTTGTCGAGCATGGCCCGTTCTGCCTCGGCCTGGGCCGCCGCGCGGATCGAGATCTCCAGCGCGGCCGGTGCCACCGCGGCCAGTACCTGGCCGGCGACATAAGCGTCTAGGGCGGGCCCGGCGATGTGCTGGCATGGCCCGCCGGTGCCGTAATTGACCTGGTTGTAGGCGCACACGTAGCCGTGGGCGGGGTTTCGGCTGCTGGGAGTGTGATAGCGCACGCTCATGCGATGCCCGCCGCCGCACCGGCCGCACCGCAGCAGCCCCGACAACAGCGCCGAACCGTCCCGCGGGGCTCCGGGCGAGGCGGCGATCTGCCGGTTGGCTGCCATCTTGGCCAGATTCGCCTCATACCGCTCGACGGTGATGTAGGCGGGCATCCGATCAGCCAGCAGCACCAGCCATTCGTCGCTGTCACGCACGATGCGCCCGGTACTCGGCCGGCCCGGTTGTTTCCTGCGCGGGTCGACCCGGCGCCGCCCGTAGGCGTAGTACCCGGCGTAGATCGGATTGTGCAGCATGATCTGCAGCGTCTCCCGGGTCGGGCGCCGCCACTCCAGCTCGCCCTTGGCCAGACCACCGCGCAGCCGCACGGGCAGCTGGATCTGGTGGTCGACCAGATAGCGCAGCACCGCGTTGAGCGTGCCCAGCCGGGTGAAGGTGTCGAAGACCAGGCCGACCACGTGCCTGGCCTGCTCGTCAGGGTCCAAGACGACCTCCCCCGAGGGGCGGCGAACGTAGCCGATCGGCAATTGGAAAGCCAGCTCCCCGCGTTCGGCCTTGGCCAGCCTGCCCGACAGCATCCGCTGCCGAATCAGATAAAGCTCGGCCTCGCTCATCGTGCCCTTCAACCCCAGCAGCAGCCGGTCGTTGTAGAAACCCGGGTCGTAGACACCGTCGGGATCGGCGAGCAGCGCACCCGACAGCGAGCACAGCTCCAGCAGCTGATGCCAGTCCCGGCCGGTGCGCGCCAACCGGGACATCTCGATGCCCAGCACAATGCCCACACGTCCCATCGTGACCTCGGTGACGAGTTTGGCAAAGCCCACCCGGGCATCGGCCATCGCGGCTGACACCCCCAGATCGTCGTCGATCACCACGATCCGGGAACGGGCCCAGCCCAGCGCCGCCGCACGTTCCACCAGCGCGTACTGCAACCGGGTCGACTCGGTGTGCTCAAGCACCTGCTGCCTGCTGGACTGACGGACATACACCACCGCCGCCCGATCCCGATGCTCTGAGCGGATCTTTTCCTGCGACTGGCCCCAAGGCCGATACCCCTTCGCCGGGCTCATCGCGTCTACCTCCGCTCCGGCCGGCCGCGGCCCGGACCGCCAGCGCGGCCAGCAACCCCACCGCCGCCGCTCGCCGCTCGACCGGCAGCCTCATCCAAACCGTGGACTGGGGGGCTCGTCGTGCTCATCAGACACTCGGGTTCACCCGCCTCGCCGGCCGCCGGGGACCGCAACCGGTTGACCAAGACCACCAGCCGCAGCAACGCCACTACGCTGAGTATCACCTCAGGTTGAGGCGCTCCGCTAGAGAGCAATCCAGCTATAGGGGCATCACCGGTGGCGGATTGAGGAGAACAACGAGCACGGCAAGGACCTGCTCGGCCTGACCCAATACCAGGTCCGCACATGGACCGGCTGGCACCGGCACGTCACCACCGTCATGCTCGCCCTGGCCTTCCTGGCCATCACCCGCGCCCGCCCACCCAACGACAGCCACCCCAACCACCCACACGATCAAGACGACGATCAGGGAAAAGACCACGCGCCCCGCACCGCGCCCCCGCGATCGACACTTTCTTGATCCGCCCATCCGTGGCCGAGATCCGCCGAGTCCTGGCCCGACTCCTCATCCCCGCCGCCAACGCTGTCGATCACGTTCTAGCCTGGTCCCACTTCCGGCGTCTCCACCAAACCAGAGCCCTACTCAGCCACTACCGCAACCGCGGCCACACCACCCCAAGAAATCTACGGATGTAATACTGGTCAGACGCCGTGGCGGTCACCCCTCGCGGCGACCGAGGATCGCAACCATCGAGGAGCACCGCAGCCATCTGCAGGCACTGATGTGTCGGTCACCCCTCGCGGCGACCGAGGATCGCAACCTCAAGGCGATGGGGCGCGGCATGGACACCTGGGAAGTGGCGGTCGCTCCTCGCAGACTGACATGGTTGGCCGGCGCGTGACGTCGCCCCTTGCCAATTCCGATGTCGATCTTCAATCGCAACCAATAACTGGCGCGCTGACAGTACCTCGGCTGATGTTGCCCCGGTCTTGTGGACAGCCGAGTGCTTGGGACGATGTGTCCTGGGAGGAGTTCACAAGTGCCGATGTCACGTCCGCCGTACCCACCGGAGTTCCGGCGGCAGATGGTGGAGCTGGTCCGCGCCGGCCGGACGCCGGAGGAACTGGCCAAGGAGTTCGAGCCGACTTCGCAGTCCATCCGCAACTGGGTGGTCCAGGCTGAGCGCGATGAGGGCCGTCGCGAGGACGGTCTGACCAGCGTCGAAAAGCAGGAGCTGGCCCGGCTGCGGCGGGAGGTCCGTCAGCTGCGGGAAGAGCGGGAGATCCTGAAGAAGGCCGCGGTTTTCTTCGCTCGGGAGACGGATCGGCCGAAATGAAGTACCGGCTGATCGACGCGGAGAAGGCACGCCATGGCGTCTCCCTTTTGGCCCGGGTGCTGGGTGTGTCGCGCCAGGGCTACTACGCCTGGAAGAACCGCGGACCCTCGGCGCGGGCCCGTCAGGACGAGGCCCTGACGGAAACGATCACGAAGATCCATGCTGGATCGCGAGGAACCTATGGTTCTCCGCGGGTGCATGCCGAGCTGGCCGAGGAGTTCGGGGTGCGCATCGGGCGCAAGCGGGTGGCCCGGCTGATGCGCGCTGCCCGGCTTGAAGGAGTGCATCGGCGCCGCCGGCGCGGGCTGACCCGCCGTGACCCCGCGGCGAGTCCGGCTGAGGATCTGGTGAAGCGGGACTTCACTGCTCCAGGACCGAACCGGACCTGGACAGCCGACATCACCTACGTGCCGACCGGCGAGGGATGGCTGTATCTGGCGGTGGTGCTGGATGTGTTCTCCCGGCGGATCGTGGGATGGGCGATGGCCGATCACATGCGCACCGAGCTGGTCATCGACGCCCTTGAGATGGCGATCTGGAACCGTCGGCCCGCCCCCGGACTCATTCACCATAGCGATCAAGGAAGTCAGTACACGTCGCTGTCGTTCAGCCAGCGGTGCAGGTCAGCGGGCATCCGTACCTCGACCGGGACCGTCGCCGACTGCTTTGACAACGCCATCACCGAGAGCTTCTTCGCGACGTTGGAGACTGAGTTGCTCGACCGGCATCACTTCTCCACCCGCGCCCAGGCCAAGGCCGCCTGCTTCGACTTCATCGAAGGGTTCTACAACCCCCGGCGCCGCCACTCGACCCTGGGCATGCTCAGTCCCGCCGAATACGAACGCCGGCACGACGCCGAACAAGACCGCTACGCTGCCGCATAGCCGCAAACCCCGACCTGTCCACACAACCGGGGCAACTTCACGAGCGTGATCAGTTCAACACGAAATGCATCGTTCGCGAGGTCTCTGCGCGGCCCTTGCGTCCAGGTTCGCGATGGCTGTCACAGGTCTGCGCTCGACGTCATACCAGGGCTAGCGTAGAGGGTTCGGGGCGCGCCAGAGTCCGGCCGCGAGTTCCGAGGCGGACCGGTAGCGTTTCTCCCGGACCCCGACCGTAGATCCCGAAGGACATGCCCCCGTGAACATCCCCGATATCGACTTCGCGCGGATTCGGTCACTTGGCCCTGGCGGGCAACGCGACGGGTACGAGCAGTTCATCTGCCAACAGGTTGCACAGGAGCCGCCCAAGGCCGACGCCAAGTTCGTCTCACTGCACGGAGCCGGAGGCGACGGCGGCGTCGAGTGCTACTGGACGCTGCCCGACGGCAGCGAGCACGGCTGGCAGGCCAAGTACTGGACCACCCATGCCAACGTCGACAAGGCCCAGCTCGACAAGTCCGTCAAGGCCGCACTGGACCAGCATCCGAGCCTGACCAAATACACGATTGCCATTCCTGCTGACCCGACCGGCCGCACCGCAGGCCGCGGCAACTCGCTCCTGGAGAAGATCAACGACCCGGGAGGCTGGCTCGAGGGCTGGAAAGTCATGGCCACTAGGCGCGGTATGACGGTGGAGTTTGAGTTCGAGTGGGCGACGAACATCGTCACCCGTCTCGAACGCCTTGACACCACCGGCATCCAGCGCCGGTACTGGTTCGACGCCGACGTTCTCGCCGCCCAGTGGTGGAAGGCTCGACTGCAGGAGGCGATCGACGCTGCCCGGCCCCGGTACATGCCCGAGTTGAACGTTGAGGTGCCCGCCGCCAGGTCCATCGCAGCGCTATGCTGCGACGACGAATGGTGGGCGGTCGTCAGGGACCAGATCGATGAGGCCAGCGACTCCGCCCGCCGCGTGCGCAACGCCGAGGACGAAGTACTCGCCGCAGACCTGAACGCAGCCCTCGACGCCGCCACCAAGGTCACTGACGCGCTAGCCGCCTGGCACACCTCGCGCACGACCACTGGACTCGACGACCTCGCTCAAGCGCTCGGCCAGGCCTCGAAAGTCGTCAGCGACCAACAAGCTGTCGAAGTCGCAGCGATGGACGCTAAGTACCCCGACGACAACTGGGACACCCAGAGCTGGCGGCAGTTCCAGGCCGGGTACCAGATATCGTTCCCCGCCGCAGCCGTCGACGCCCTGCGCGAACTCGACAAAAAGCTCACTGACGCCACCGGACTCCTCATCGGCCCGGTCGGTCGGCTCGCCGCCGCCCAGGTCGCACTCATGACTGGCGCCGCCGGCATCGGGAAGACCTACCTCGCCATCGACGCGGTCGTCCGGCGCCTCGGCCAGGGCCGACCCAGCGTCATGTTGCATGGCCGCTGGTTCACCGACCGCGACCCGCTGACCCACCTACGCGACGTGCTCAAGATGCCGTCCGACCTCACCAGCGAGGAAGCCATCGCGCTCCTCGACGAGAGCGCCCGTATCGCAGGTGTCCCGACCCTCCTCGTCATCGACGCGCTCAACGACACCCGTCCACGGTCCACGTGGCGCGACAACCTCGAACGGCTCATCACCACCGTCGGCCGGTACCCAAACGTCCGGCTCCTCCTCACCGCCCGCACGCACTACGTCGGCCAGGTCCTCCCGCCCGGACTCAGCCTGCCGCGGTTCGAGCACACCGGGTTCGAAGGGGTCGAGTTCGAAGCCGTCAGCGAGTACGCCGCCTTCTACGGCCTCGAACCGCCAACGTCGCCGCCCATCCACGGCGAGTTCGACAACCCGCTGTACCTGCGCCTGGTCTGCGAAGCGCTCAAGAACAACACCCGGCTGTCCCTCGACCAAGCCAGCATGGGCCTCGACGAGCTGACCAAGATGGTCCTCGACAATGCGAACAACATCGTCAGCGACCGGATCGACGCCTCACCGTCCGACCGCCTCGTCCACCAGGCCATGCACGCCCTCGCCTCAGTCATCGCCGACGGCGGCAACCCGTCGCTGACTCGTGCCCAGGCCCAAGCCCAGCTAACACCGATTTGGTCCGACCGGAGCGCCGAAAAGTCACTCCTCGACTCGCTCATCGCCCAAGGGCTCGTCGAAGAGGATGTCGTCCTCGATGGCAGCCCCCACGGCACAGACATCATCGCCATCACGTTCGAACGCATCGGACACCACCTCATCGTCTCCGACGCCCTCTCCGGCGTCAGCGACGCCGCCGACATTACGGCCGAGCTCGGCGGCCGTCTCGGCAGGGTCATCGGCCTCGGCGCCACGGCCGACCGCGGCCTTCTCGAAGCAATGTCCGTCGTGGTCGCGGAACGGTTCGGAATCGAGCTCACCGAGTTCCGCACTGAAATCGGTGACGACGACGCCATCGCCGCAGCCGTCATCGCCGGAATCGGATGGCGCAACAACAGCTCGATCACCGACGCCACCCGCAAGATCGTTGTCGACGCGCTCCGCCGGGCCGACGTGTGCTCCGACGCGTTGACGATGCTGTTCCGTCTCGGAGCCCGCCCGGACCATCCCTTGAACGCCGACTGGCTCCACGGGTTCCTCGCAGGCCTGAACCTGGGTGCCCGCGACTCTTTTCTGCTCGGCTGGTTCCACATCACCTACGGCACCAGCGGAGCAGTCGACCGGCTCATCCGGTGGGCCAGGGAGAAGCCGTTGGACCACGTTGGTGAACAGACCACCCGCTTGTGGGTGACCGCGCTGCTGTGGGTTACCAGCGCCAGTGACCGCCGCGTCCGGGACCCGGCAACCATCGCCGCCGCCCGTCTCCTGACCCGCCACCCGGGCCAGGCGGCCGGGCTGCTGGACCGGTTCACCGTGGTCGACGACGAGTGGGTCGTCGAACGAGCCTGCGAGGCCGCGTACGCGGCCCTCCTTGCGAACGGCACCCAAGACGACTGGGCTGCTGCGGCCGAGCTGGTGTGGAAAAACATCTTCTCCGTGCCGTCGGCCGTCACCCCGAACGCCGCCGTGCGTGACGCCGCCCGCAGCATCCTGGAAGCCGCCGACAACCGTAGAGCCCTCCCCGCTGGCGTCACCGTCGACCAGTTCCGGCCGCCCTACACCAGTGACTGGCCCCTCACCTGGCCCACCGACACAGACATTGCCGCGTACGACACCAGCAGCTACCCGAAGCTCGTCATGTCGGCTACCGGTGACGACTTCTTCATCTACCAGCTCACCCCCGAACTCGAAGGCCGGCCCGGCATCGACCTCCCCTCCGTCGCGCGGTGGGTCGTCATCGAAGTCATCCGCCTTGGGTATCAGCTCCGACTCCACGCGTCCTTCGACGGGTACGTCATCAGCAAGTTCGGCATTGGCAGGCCCAAGCCCGCATGGATTGAACGCATCGGCAAGAAGTACCAGTGGATAGCGCTCAACCGCCTCATCGGCATTGTCTCCGACCACGTCCCCAAAACCCCTGACAGCTGGGACCCGCCGGCGCCCGCCGTCCCCGGCCCGCACACAGAGATCTCCCGGCAGGTCGACCCGACGATCGTCGGGTTCGCCTCCGCCGACCAGACCCCACGCCCATGGGTACCTACCTATGACTGGGCGCCCACCGTCGGGAAGTCCGACGCCGAGTGGATCGCCGACGATACCGACCTCCCAGACGTCGCAATCAATGAGGCCGTCTTCGAAGGTCGCCCCCACGTCGTCCTGGCTGGCACCTACGACTGGAACAACGGCTCCGACACTACGGCACGCACCCGGGGCATCTGGACCCACCTCTACACCCATCTGGTCGCGACTCAGGACCTTGCTGCCGCCATTAGCGAACTCGAAGGGCGCGACCTCCTCGGCGAGCCCATCGCCAATAACCCCGAGATGCACCACGGGTACGTCGGTGAATTCCCCTACGGCCACCACCACGGAGAAGATATCCACGTGATGCGCCATGAATGGACCGAGCCACTCACCGTCCCCACCCGGCCCGCCGCCTGGCGCCTCCTCGGCGAGTACGAGTATGCCCCGGGGGACCAGAACAGCTTCTCCCTCTACATGCCCGCTCCCGAGTTCTTCGGACTCGCCCCCGGCGAGCTCCACTGGAACGGGCGCAATGGCTGGACCGACGACACGGGCCAGCTCGTCGCGACCCTCCGGCACACGGGCAACGTTGGTCAGAACGAACTCCTCATCGACGCAGAGTGGTTCGAACGGTGGCTCACCGCCGAGCAGAAGTCGCTCATCTGGGTCGAGAACACCGGCAAGGACGTATACAGAGGCTTCGGCGGCAGAGGCAGCCACCCGGGGAGACTGACCCGCTCCCAGGTGCGGTCCTGGACCCCCGGCGGAAGCATGCAGACCGCCGCACCCGGCTGGTACCGCCTCCCAGCCAGCACCCCCTGAACTGCGACTGTATCGGCTACCACAATCCGCTGCCGGAGCCAGAGTTGCGTGAAGCACTGGACAAGCTTGCCAAGTGGGGATTCACCGAGCCGTTCCGGGACTACACGGCTCCGGTCCGCGACTACCGAGGCGTGATCGTCCGGCAGGAGGCGTGGGCACTGACCCGTAAGGGACGTGGGATCGTGGCCGCTGTCAGGGCAGCCGTGGTCGAAACGCGGCGGGCGCTGCAACTATTGCAACACGCCGATCACACTCTAGTAACCGAATGGCAACATTAGGTGGTGTATGCCGACACGTCTGTTGATAGCCGATCTACCCTCGATGTTCGCCTTCGGCTGGCGGCCACCGAGGTGCGGAGACGTCAAGCTGCCGCGTCGGACGGAGCTGGGCGATGTGGGCGGATATCGAAACCGAGGTTGATCTTCTCGGCTTCGACTTCCTGGTGGACACCCTTTTCGTAGCGCTCACCGAACCGCGGCTGCTCCCGCTGACGGTGGGCCTCCTCGGGGACTGGGGCTCCGGGAAGAGCAGCCTGATGCGTATCGCCCAGCAGGAGCTGCTGAAAATCCGAGACGACGAGGAGTCGCCGTCACGGTACGTCTGTGTGGAGTTCAGCCCCTGGCAGTACGAGGACTACGATGACGTCAAGGTCGCGCTGATGACAACCGTGCTCGACGCGGTCGGCACACGAGCCAGCGGCGATCAGCAGGAGCAGATATCTAGACTCCGCAGGTTCGTCCAGGGCCTCGGCCGGTGGGGGCGCAAGGGGGGACGGGTTGCGGTCTCCGCCGCTCAAACCGCGGCTCCGCTCGCGATCCAGGCGATGGATCCGAGCATTGATCCGCAGGTTCTGGACGTGACGAAGGCTGCGGTGAACGCTGCGGCGAGTGAGGCCAACAAACTTCTCGAAGACCCCAAGGCCAAGCAGGCCGCCTCGGGTAACGGCACGGCTGATGCGATCACGGACGCAGGGCGGTTCCGCGCGGAGTTCGCGAAGGTCATCGCGACCTTGGAAGACGTCGACGCCGTGGCTGTGTTCATTGACGACCTCGACCGGTGCCTGCCCGAGACCGTGGTGGACACCTTCGAGGCGATCCGGCTGTTTCTCAACACGCCCAAGACCGCCTACGTCCTGGCGGCCAACCAGGCGGTTGTTGAGTCCGCGATCGACTCGCGCTACCCGCAGTTGCGGCGGCCCGACGGCACCGGGATCGGGGGCGACTATCTGGAGAAGATGCTGCAGCTCAAGGTGGCCATCCCGCCGCTGTCCGCCCCGGAGGCGGACACCTACGTCAACCTGCTGCTAGCCGAACTGCGCCTCGACAACGAACAGTTCGCCAAGGTCCTGGACGAGACCCGCCGCCGCCGCGAAGCCGGCAACCTGCAGGTGGCATTCAACATCGGCGTGGCCGGAGCAGTCCTCGGCGACGTCCCACCCGACCTTGTGCGCGACCTGAACTGGGCGGCGAGCATCGCCGAGGTACTCGGGGGCGGACTGCGTGGGAACCCTAGGCAGCTCAAGCGGTTCCTCAACAACCTGTTGCTCAAGCACCGCAGCGCGCAGCGCCGGAAGATCGCCCTCGATCTGCCGGTGCTGGCCAAGCTCATGGTCCTGGAGGAACAACACTTCAGCGACTTCCAGCGCCTGTTCGACTGGCAACTCACCTCGCCCGGCCCCATCCCGGAGCTCGCGGCTGCGGAGTCCATCGCGCGGGCCGGATCGACCACCTCTGAACCGGACGACGAAGGGGATATAGTACGGCCAGACGAACGCGAGACCGCCGCCGAGTCTTCAGACGCCCGCCGATCACCCGCCGCCAAGACGGGACGGCGAGCTGCCCAACAGCCGAAGGTCGCCGAAGAGGTGCGGGCGTGGGCGAACAAATCGCATGTAGGTGCGTGGCTGAGGCTGGAACCTCCGCTTGGTGAGGTGGGATTAGGGCCGTACTTCACCTACTCCCGCGACAAGCTCGCCTTCGGTGTCGCCGTCACGCGGCTGCCTCCGAACCTGCAGGAACTGCTCACTAGGGCGCAGGCCGAAGTTCCCGCAGTGCGACGGCTCGCGTGTGACGAGATCGGAAAGCTGCCTGACTACGAGCGTGTCCAGCTCGTGGAAGCGTTGGTGGAGGTGCTGACGCGGCGACCGAGCGGTCCGGCCTTCGTCGCCGCGCTCGAACTCGCTGAACGAGCGCCCGACACCCTGTCGGCCATCTGCGACGCCTTGATGCGGATCCCGCCCGAGGCCGTCCCACGCGGGCAGGCCGGGAACGCCGTCCGTCGTCTCCCTGCCGGTAACCCGACGGTGTCCGCCCTGCTGGACCGATGGGAAAGCAGCAACGCTACCGGTCTGAAGAGCGTGATCAGCACCGCGCGTGAAGCGCAACGACGCAGCGGTCGGCGCTGATGGGCACCTCGGCTGATCGCACCGCGGGCAGCGGCGGAGCGTGGACTCCCCTTAAACACGCGACCACCTCGTACGTGCGTGGGCTTACCTCCGGCTCTCCGAGCACCCGCACGTATGCCCAGCGGGTGCTCGCTCGCCACATTCCCGTGTTGGGTGGAGCTGGCGGTGCTGCCGCCGGCGCCCGTGCCGGACGCACTGGCGTCCAGCGCCTCGGTGCCTTGCTCGCTGGAGTCGGCGGAACCGGGCTGGAAAGCACGCTGACCTCGCTGGGACTGGCCACTCTCGTTGGCCGGACCCGGTTCGACGTGTTGGACGAACTGATCACCTTCATCGCCGGAAATGGCGATGACCTGGACTCCCAAGCCGCCCGCGACGCTGCGTGTGACGTGCTCGACGAGGTGTTCGGCGACGCCGATACGTGGACCGAGTTGTCCGACACCGCTGAAATGACCGTTTCGCGGGACAACTTGCTCACCTTGCTGGAAACGTTCCTCGCCCAGTACGTCTACAACCGGGTTCCCGTCATCGCGGAACGCCTCAGCCGTATCCCCGATCCACACGCCGTACGCCAAGCCGACGAGGAAATGCGCCAGATCATCCAGGTGCTGGTCTCGCTACGCATCCCTAATGACCCCTTCACGGTCGACTGGGCTGGCCCCGAGGGCCGCCAGATCGCCGAGGACACCGTCCGTATGACTTACGAGGCCCTGCAAGGACTGGACGGAGACGCACAGTGACCACCTACCTGGTGCGCACCGATCTCACCACCTTGGTGACCGACCCCGACGACGTCCGCCTGCTCGACTGGGCCCCGGCGAGGACCGCAGCCACGATCCAAACCGGCGACACCGGACCCGAGTTCTTCGCCGACTGGCGACCACCCCGGCCAGCCGCCGACCTCTTCCTGCTGGGCGCGGCCGTGTACTGCGCTGACAAGACCGCCCGACGGCGCGGCACACCGGACTCGTGGACGAGGGAAGTCACCCTCCGGCTTCCCGTCGAAGACGCTGCCGCCTGGCACAGCGCCGGTTTCGAGGCGGCCCTGCGGTTCCTGACCGGCGACCACTGGGAGATCAGCCCCTACAACTCCGACCTGCACCCCCTCGCCAGGGTGGCCGGTGTTCCCAGTGAGGAGCAGCCGATCGGGCTCGACGTGGACGGTGTATGCCTGTTCTCCGGCGGTCTCGACTCGTTGTGCGGCGTCATCGATCTTCTGGAAGAAGATCCCAAACGGCGGCTGTGTCTGCTGTCCCACCACGAAGGCGGACAGGCATCTACAGCCCAACAGTTCCTACTCGACGAACTCAAGGGACACTACGGCGCCGAGCGCATCATCTCCCGTCGTCTCTATCTGCGCCCCGCTCCCGCGAACAATCACCAAGCACGCTCGCTGCCCAGGCCACGCGAGAACACCACTCGATCTCGGTCACTACTTTTCCTGTCCGCCGCCCTAGCCCTCGCCTCCGCTGACGGAACCGTGACGCCGGTGTACGTGCCGGAAAACGGCTTCATCGGCATCAACGTACCCCTCACCCGATCCCGCGTCGGTAGCGCAAGCACGCGTACCACTCACCCGCACTTTATGAACCAACTGGGCGCCGCCGCCGTCGCGATCGGCGTGCCAAATCCGGTGCTCAACCCCTATCGGCTGCGTACCAAGGGTGAGATGCTCGCCGAATCCCGGAACGCCGAACTGCTGCGCCGACTGGTGCCGATCAGCGTCTCCTGCTCACACCCCGAAACCGCCCGCTATGTCGGACGCAAGCAAGGCAACTGCGGATACTGCTTCCCCTGTCTGATTCGCCGCGCCTCGCTGGCCCACGTCGGATGGGACTACGACGAGTACGCCTACGACGTGTTCGATGAGCAGGACGTCACGATCCTCCTCAACCGCCGCAGCCGCCGCGGAGCGGACCTGCGAGCCGTGATAGCCGGAGCCTTCGCGGAACGACCGGATCGGGACGTCCTCCGCAACGGCCCCCTCCCACAAGGCGAACGCGCAGCCTTCACCGGCGTCTGGCGCCGAGGACTCGCCGAGCTTCGCGCCTGGCTAGCCAGCGGAGCCCGCGGGGCCCTGACCGAACTGGTGGAATCGCGGTCGTGACTATTCCGGTGCTGACCGACACCCACTGCCACATCGATGCCTACGACAACCCGCTCACGGTCCTGGATGAGGCCCACGCTGCGGGAGTGCACGTAGTCGCCGTGACCGAAGACCCCGGCAAGTTCCGCCTCCTGCGCACCCGTCTGGGCCGACGCGACGATGTCGACGTCGCGCTGGGCTTTCACCCACTTCGCGCAGGGGATGCATCTCCTCACGATCTCGCCCGATTTCTTCGGCTCTTGCCACAGGCGACCTGGATCGGCGAGATCGGACTCGACTTCTCTCGCATCGGAGTGGCAACCCGTAAGCAGCAGCTCCGCGTGTTCGACGCAATCCTGGCCGACTCCCAGGTACGAATCAGGCCCGTTACCGTCCACAGCCGCGGTGCCGAGCGTGAAACCATCACCCGACTAGCGCAAGCGCAAGTGCCAGCGATCCTGCACTGGTACACCGGGCCTCTAGCCGCTGTAGACGATGCGCTTGCTGCAGGGCTCTGGTTCTCGATCAACCCGGCCATGGTCCGGTCGAAGAAATCCGGGCCCCTGCTTCAACGGCTTCCGAGGGAACGCGTACTGCTGGAATCCGATGGCCCCTTCGCTCGCTCCGGAAACCGCTCAGCCGTTCCTTCCGATCTCGTCGGCACACTCGATCACCTGGCACGGCTTTGGGACATCTCGACCAGCGAAGCCCGGAAGACGATAGCGCAGAACCTACTGCGGCTTCACACCTACGATGAGCCGCCGGCTGACTAAGTCGGCTTAAGCGTCTTGCTGAGGCATGGGGAAAGGCCAGCATGCGCAGCCCGGTGCTAGGTGATAAACTGAATGACAATGCCCACGGACTGGCCGGAGGAGATCGGCACGGCCGAAACGGTGTGCGCCATCGGCCGCCTGAAGTCGAACGACCACTTCCTGGGGCCTTCACCCAGCGCGCCAAGGACTCCGGCTTGCTTAGGGGCGCCTGAAGGGTACTTGGCCCGAGCCTCTAGTAGCGTTCCTCGGTCGGCCTGGCGTCCATTGGCTTGCGTTGTCGTCGGGGAACAACTTGCCGGCTTGCCGCCGCTTCAAGCTCTCGCTGCAAGTCCTCTCTAGCATGGCGAGCTGCTCCTACTCGACGGCTGCGGTGTTCTCGTCTTCGTCGTAGGCGGCGCTCCCCGGCACGCAGGGATGGTCCCGAGGACGAGCTGTTCGTCGTCCCCACCGCCGAGTGCTCCTCGCGCACGCTGGGATAGTGATCGGGGGGAAAGGAGCAGGCTCGCTCGGGCCGACGTGATGCACATACTGGGTGACAAACTGGGTGACAATGGGGGTGGACGAGGCTGGACGGTGGGGGACTGCTGGGGAGTGTATGGGCAGGTCAGGGCGGGTGTTGGTGCAGGTCCTGCGGCTGCCTGGGTTGACTTACAAGCGAGGGGTCACTGGTTCGAACCCAGTAGCGCCCACCAGCCAAAACACCCCCGCCAGAGATCTTCTCACGGGGGTTCCGTGCCATTAGAGTGCCATTAGGGTACGGATCTTGGACGTCTCGGCGTTGATCCTTGGCCGCACTCATCCGCCCGTACCGGCTTCTTCGATCATGCTGTTCATCAGCCGCCGGACCCCGTGCGCCGGCTCTCCCATCTCGGCCAGCGCCGTACCCTCCGCCAGGTGCGCCGGCACCCACACCGCGACGATCTCCGACGGCTCATCGCCCTGACGCACCACTGTCTTCCGCAGAACCACCGAGGCGCCCTCATCAGCCCCGAGGTAGGAGGCGATCCGCCGAGGAGCTTTCACGGGCCCGGCCGACACCAGTCGCGTCGTAGCCGGGATCTCCTTGCGGTCCAGTAGTCCGCGCCCGGTACGAGGATGCTGCCCCGCAGACAGAGCAGGCCGGCCCCGCACGAACCGGCCCTTGCCCTGCTGAGTGACAATCCACCCGTTATCCCGCAGCACCCCCAGCGCCTTGACCACGGTTGGACGCGCCTGACATATCGTGGAGGCTCACACTGCGGAACACTACGAAGACGAGACGGTTCTCCCGTCATCCGGCGCCGTACGCGGACCGGGCAGGCGCAGCCCGTTGCGTCGCGCCTCCACCTTGGACTGCTCGTCCAGCCGCGCAGCAAGATCGGTAAGAGTGTCGGCTCCCAGCACGTTCCGGATACCCGACCTCTCGGTGTCAGCCGACCAGGAATGGTGGCGTATGGCGATCCACCCACCGTGAAAGTCGTGGATCTGCCATGTTCTGCCATGGCGCTGCTGGAGTTGACCGAGGGTAGGAGCGCTCACCGTGACGCCTGCCAGTCCCGCGCCGTTCCCACCAGGTAGGCCAGCGCTTCGCGGCCCTCCTCCACGGGTAACAGGAATTGCGGAGCATCACCGGCCGGGCGGACGCAGTAGGCCGGCTCACTCTTCCCGGTGACGATCGTCACCGTCGCACGAAGCCGGTTGTCCGGTCCCCGCACCTCCAGCTCCGGAGGCACATAGCCGGGAAGTCCGAGGTCATCGAACCGCAGATGCAGCCGAATCACCCGGACCACCAGGCCCCGGATGCCGTGCTTCTTAAGCCCGTCATTGAGCCCGACCAACAGGGCGCCGTAGTACGCCGCAGTGGACTGAGATACGACATCACTGGTGATCGCCATGTCCGCCTTCCCTCCGCCCCCCTGGCGGTTCGGTGAAAGCGAGCCCGTCATGCCGCTTCCTCCTGGTCATCCGGGCAGTCGAAGCACGCCACCCGGCGAAGCCCCACCGGCTCACCCTCCAACCGAGCCCCGGCATTCGCCCGATGCGCCCGAATGAACCGCCAGCCCTTCCCTCGGCACGCGGCGCATTCCGTCTGGTTCTGCTCGTGCTGTAAACGCATGGGTCCAGAGTTGTGAAAGCCGAGTCGGTAACCCATCCCGAGTGGTTATCCCTTGACGGGATAAGCCCACGTCCCCTACCTGTTGTAGGTCGGCGATCGGTAACGACCCGGGGGACCAGCGCGTGCGGGCACAGGTGAGCGAGCCCATCTGCCTATCTGCCACGTTCTGGCAGCGCCAAGACGTATTTGCGGCTCTACGCGCCCGCGATATCGGCCAGATATTCCGCCTGGTTCGCCAGTACGGCGGAATGAGCCAAACACGCATCGGTATCGCCGTCAGCCTAAGTCAAGGCAAAGTCAGCGCCATCATGAACGGGTCCGCGCAGGTTACAGCCCTTGAGGTGTTCGAGCGCGTCGCCGATGGGCTGGCCATGCCCGACCTCGCCCGCACCGCTCTCGGACTCGCACCCCTCAGCTCGGCCGCCGCCATCCCCCTCGGGATACCACCCCGCCACCCGCCGAGCCATCTCGCATAGCGCCACCTACTGTGGACCTCGTCCGATCAGGGGAGGACGAGGACACTATGAGACGCCGCGACTTCGTCGGACTGACAGGCGCCGCCCTGTTCAGCGCCGTACTCCAGCCCACCCCAACCAGCCGGCCAGCAGACGGCATCGAAGACATCGCCGCCGCCCTGGTCGACTACCCCACCGCGACGGACCAGCCCATCGACCTCGCCACACTGGCCCGCGCCGTCACCCAGGCCAAGAGCACCTACCAGGCATGCCGCTACGCCGAAGTCACCGCGATGCTTCTCAGCCTGCTCCGTTCTGTACGCATCGCCTGCACCACGACGACCGGGGAGGCCCGCCGCCGGGCGCACGTGCTGTCCGCCGAGGCCCATCACGTCGCCGCCTCCACCCTGCTCAAGCAAGACGACAAGGGCCTTGCCTGGCTGGCAGCCGACCGCAGCACCCAAGCGGCCCATACCTCCGAGAACCCCCTGATGATCGGCTCCAGCGCCCGCATCATCACCCGCGCCCTCATGGACGGCAGGCACCACCGAGCCGCCATCACCACGGCCAGCACAGCCGCCCAGCGCATGGACACCGACCTCAGTCACCCGAGCGACAACGACCTATCGGTCTACGGATCCCTGTTGCTCAGCGGAGCCGTCGCCGCCGCCCAGACCGGAAACCGGCACACCGCCGCCGAACTCCTCGACGAAGCCGACCAGGCCGGGCGTCGACTCGGTCACGACGGCAACCACATGTGGACCGCGTTCGGCCCGAACAACGTCCTGTGCCACCGCGTGAACATCGCCCTCACGATGGGGGATGCCGGCACTGCGGTCGACTACGCCCGACAGGTCAACATCGACGCCTTACCGATCAACGAGCGGAAAGCCACGCTCTTGCTCGACACCGCGCGTGCGTTCCTAACCTGGCACAAGCACGACCAGGCCCTCTACGTCTTGCGCGCCGCGGGCGAAATCGCCCCAGAAGAGATCACCGCCCGACCGGCCACCCTGCGCCTGGTCCGCGACCTCCTCGCCACTGCGCCCATCACCGTCCGGCGTGAAGCCCGCGAGTACGCCGAATCCATCGGAGTGTCAGCGTGAGCAAGGTTCTCTACATCATCGTGTGCGCCGCCGGCCCCGCCGCAGACGTCGGCAAGCTCGTCACCCTGGCCCAAGACGCCAGGTGGACGGTCCAGATCATCGCTACGCCGCCCGCGCTCGACTTCATCGACGTGCCCGCCCTGGAAAAGCAGACGGGCCGACCCGTCCGCAGCCAGTACCGCAAGCCGGACGAGCCGAAGTCGCCGAGGGCCGATGCCATCATCGTGGCCCCCGCCACCTACAACACCATCAACAAGTTCGCCCAAGGCAACGCCGACACCTACGCCCTCGGCCTACTAGCCGAAGCCCCCGGCCTCGGCATCCCCGTCGTCATCCTCCCGTTCGTGAACACCGCCCTAGCCGGCAGGGCACCCTTCCGCCGCAGCGTCGACCACCTACGCGCCGAAGGCATCCACGTCCTGATCGGCCCCGGACAATTCGAGCCCCACGCTCCCAGCTCCGGAGGTGACTGTGTCGACACCTACCCCTGGTCTATCGCGCTTACTCAAATGAAAGCCCTAACCAGGTTTGACGATCGCGACGACTAAGCCACCAATCCCCGAGACGATCGATGTCAGCGCAACTACCGAGGCAAGACATTCCTTCGGATTGATCCACAGTCCACGGTTGGCCTCCCGCCATTTACCGATGCCCATTCTCTGGAAAAAGTTCTGCCGTTTGTGCTGCATGAGATGGCAGCCAAACATGAGACCCTTAGCGTTGTTTCTACACCGGGGATCTTGTCCTGGCTTCGCCTGTCGATTGATTGCGCCGCATTGATGGGGGACCTTGAACAGGAAGTACGCCAACGCTCCAAGAGAGAGCACGATAAGCACGGGCGCTATCTTGATCTTGTCGTCAACAGCCACCCAGCCCCAGATTGCAAGGACAAAGATCAAGTAGCCCCAGTACTTCGCTATGAACCCGGTCGTTCCTCGCCTCGCCACGTCCGGAACCTACCGAGACCGCCCCCAGTAAGACCAGGGGAGAAGCGTCTAACCAGCGAGTGACGATGATCTGCATTGACAAGCCCGCCAACTCGTGTAATGCGCACCTCGGCATTGAACGTATGCGGCGAATGTCGAGTCCCACGAGATGCTTGACGTTTCCGTCCCAGGACATCTTTGACAGGTGGCCTAGAAAACATAGGTGACCCTCCCGGGCTGGGCGGCGGCCTTGATGTTGCGGACGGCCTGGGTGGTGGTCCGGCGGACGATGCGAACATCGTCGGGCAGTTCGATGGCGAGGGTGGTGTCGCTGACGTGCACGGTGACGATCCTGCGGGCGTGCAGGCGTCCCAGGGCGACCTTCTGGCCGGCGACCATGATGACGCCGCTGTTGCTGGCCACGCGCTGGACGGTGATCGGCTCTCGTGAGGGGCGGGGTGGTGGGCCGGCGGGGCGGGCGTCGCGGAGGTAGCGCACCCGCTCCCAGGGGATCGGGTTGGGCCGGGTGCGCAGCAGCTCACGGGTGAGCGGGTCGAAGAACATCAGGGTGTGCTCCTCGATGCGGATGGTGACCCGTCGGCCGTTGAGCATCTCGGCGGCGAGCACGACCTTTCCGGCCAGGCTGACGGTGCCGGCCCGGCTGATGGTCCGGTCGACCTCGATGGCGGTGCCCTGCTCGGCGGGCAGCAACGGCGACGGCCCCGCCGGCTGAGCGCCGTGGGCGGCCAGCTTGGCCAGATCCGCGGGCGACAAATGGGAGCGGAAGCTCTTGATCCGGATGCCGGCGATCAGCAGGTGGATCACCTGGGTGTCGGCCCAGAACCGGACGGTGACCCCAGCCCGGTCCGGGCCCAGCCAGAACTGTCGGCCCGCCACCTGCATGTTCCCGCTCGGCGGGATGACCCGGTCGAACTCCACCGGCCCGCCCGACCAGAGCTGCTGATCGCCGGCTGCTGCGCCAGGGGGCAGGGTTTGGCCGGTGTCCTGGCCGGGGTGGGATCGAGCGCGCTCGCAGGGCCATACGCTGTCTGGCGAACTGGGCGGAGCTTGCTCCCGCCCGCTGTTGCCGCCCAGTGGCCCTGCGGGCGTGCTCGATGCGGGTCCCGCACCTGTCAGGTGGGTAAAGCCTGACGCCGACCCTGTCGCGTCCTCGACCGGCAGCACTTGGCGCAGCGGGGCCGGCAACCGCAATGGCAGCAACCGCTCGTCCGGGTCTCCGGCCCGGGTGGCGAATCGCTCGACGGGGCAGGCCATGTCGAGCGCCTGGTGCGGCCGCTCGGTGTTGTAGTGCTCCACCCAAACGTCCACCGCGGCCTGCGCGGCCGGCAGGTCGGCGAATGGCACCGCATCGTCCAGTAGCTCCCGGCGCAGGCTCTGATGGAACCGCTCGACCTTCCCGGTGGTGGTCGGATGCCGCGGCTCGGTCAGCCGGTGCACGATGCCGTTGTCCCGGCATACCCGGTCGAACAACACCTCGCCGCCTTTGGCGAACCGGTCGGTGAACTGCTTACCGTTATCGGTGAGCACCTCATCCGGAATCCCGAACTCGGTCAGCGCGGACGCAAACGCCAGGCACACCGCCCGAGCGGTCGGCCGCAGCACCACCGAGGCGATAACGCAGTAACGGGAATGGTCATCCACCCCGGTGACCACTTTCGCCTCCGCACCGGTCGACAGGAAAACTCCGCCGACGATGTCCATCTGCCACAACTGCATCGGCGCCTCCCGCTCCCAGCGCAGAAAGTCCTCCCGCTGCCGGCGACGCTTACCCGGCTGCACCAGGCCATGACGCACCAGCGCCCGATACACCCCCATCCGGGACGGCACAGGCTCCACCCCCAGCCTCCTGGCCTCATGCACCAGGCGCACCGGACCCCACCGCGGATGCTCCCGCCGCAGCTCACATACCAGCGACTCCACCTGCGCCGGCATCTGGGACGGCGAGGAATCCGGACGACGCGACCGGTCGGTCAACCCCGCGAGCCCCGACTCCCGATAACGCGACAACCAGGTATGCAGACTCTGCCGCGAGACCCCGATTCCGGCCGCGACCTCACTGACACTCGCCCCCGCGAGCACCAAAAGGACCGCGCGATAACGCTGCTCAACAACGGACAAATCGACCAGGACCATTCCCCGACTCCCCGAAACGCGCCGCACCTACACGACGCATCACGAAAAGCCGGAACAAGGCACCGGTGTCAAGCATGTCCTGGGACTGCACTGTCAAGCATGTCGCGGGACAGGACAAACGTATGCGGCGAAATCTTGCCGAATTCCGCTTTTAGGTATCAAGCGGCGGCGCGCCGCGCCGCCGTACGCCCCGCGCCGGCGTCCCCGCCCCGCGCATGCGGCCTGGGGGCCGGTCACGGCGCAGGCGCCGCGCGGGCGCCGCGCGGGGCATCGCCGTAGGGGCACCCCGCCGTACCTCAGTGCTTCGCCCACCACCGGCCCGCCGCCGCCCACAGGCTACGACCGGGTTCGGACGCATTCCCTTGTACCTGCTCACGTCGGTCACGCTCCGCATTCGAAATATGCGCCGCCCAGCCTGCCAGGCCGATCGCTGTGAGCACTCCGAGCAGCTGAAGGGTGACCCCCAGCAGGGCTCTGTGAGAGCATCCAAGCGGGCAACGTACAGCCAGTGCTCGCGGGAGCCGAGGAGTCCAGCGTGTTACTCGCCATGATCCTTGCGTACGCAATACCTGTCGTGATCGTCGTGGCTTCGCTCTTTGTGACGTCCCGTAGCCCGCGACGCAAGATCCTCTACTTGTCCGCTTCTCTCGTCGCCTTGATCGTGGTGCTCGTGATCGCCTGGATGGCGGGTCGGGATGCGTGGGGGTTCTGGCTCTTCTTCGTTCTTCCTGCTGCGCTCGTCACGGGGATACGGCTGATTGTCGGTACTGTCCTGGGTTCCTCCGACGCCGCCGAGGACCTGCCTCAGAGTTGCAGTTCGGGTTGCAATACGAAGCCGTCCAAGGGCGTTCAGGATGGACCTCGCATGCCCTCCGACCTGCATTGAACCGCCTGGAACCATGATCGGTCGAGCTTTTAATCCGCATGCTGTTCTTCGTCGTCAGGTGTAAGCTGGCAATCCCCTGAAAGCGTGGAGACGTTTCTATGCGGCGATGGCCTCGTGAGGCATTGCGGTGGTGGCCGCTCGGGCACGGCCCCGGCGTTCATGAGATCTGTCCGGATTAGTGATCGTTGATCAGATGTC
>NZ_JBFBIK010000118.1:652-22826 GCF_040685555.1 Sphaerisporangium sp. NPDC088356 | reverse complement strand
GGTTCGCCAGCGAGCCCGTCGATGTCCAGCGGTACGTCGACGGAAGAGCGCACGTACCGGTCGGCGTGGGGGTGGGGGTGGGTGTGGGTGTCGGGTTGCCGCCGCCGACCTGGACGAGCTGCCACTGCTGGTTGGTGCCGCCCCAGTCGTCGTACTGGACGATGTTGCCCCCGTCGGCCGTCGACGCGCCCTGGACCTCCAGGGCCTTGTTGCTGAGACGGCTGATGAAGCGGACGTAGCCGCTGTCGGAGTCGGCGAGGCGCCATTGCTGGTTGGTGCCGTTGCCGTCGGCCCATTGGACGATGGCGCCGCCGTTGGCCGTGGAGAAGTTGTAGACGTCCAGGACCTTGCCGGAGAGGCGGGACTTGATGCGGTAGTAGCCGCCGCCTGAGTCGACGAACTGCCATTGCTGGTTGTTCCCGTTGTTGCGGGTCCATTGGGTGATGCGCCCGCCGTCGGCGGTGGAGGAGTTGTAGACGTCCAAGGCCTTGCCGCTGTTGCGGTTGACCAGGGTGTACCACGCGTTGGTGTCGACGGTCGCCGCGGAGGCGCCGGACGACACGATGGTGATCACGGCGGCCGCGAGTATCGCGGGCAGGATGATCGCCAGGAGGCGTCTGATCACAGGAATCTCCAGAGGTTGTTGCTCGTACCGTTGTCGTCGGCCAGGACGACCTGCGCGCCCTGGGAGGTACCACTGAGGCCCAGCACCCGGCCGCCGTTGGCGCACTGGATTCGGAAGGCGGCGTTGCCGCCATAGCGGAGCCGCCAGCGGTGGTCACTGGTGCCGTTGTCGGCCCACTGCACGACCCGCGATCCCGCGGCGGTGCCCGCGTTCTCCACACCCAGCACCTTCTGGCTGTTGGAGTTACGCAGCCGCAGGTAGCCCCCGGTGTCGACGATCGCGGTCCACAGGTGGTCGGCGGTGCCGGTGTCGCCCCACTGGATGACGAGCGCGCCGTCGGACGTCGACATGCTGGTGACGCCGAGCACCATGCCGGTGCCCACGTTCTGGAGGCGCCGCGCGCCGTTGGGGACGAACCGCCACTGGTTGTCCGCGCTGCCGTTGTCGGAGTCCTGCACGACGGGCGTGCCGTTGGCGGTGGAACCGTTCTGGGTGCCGATCAGCTTGGAGCTGTTGACGTTGCGGATCTTGACGGAGCCGTCGCCGACGTCGGTGATCGTCCAGCGGTGGTCGGCGGTGCCCGTGTCGCCCCACTGGAGCACGCGGGCGCCGTCGGACGTCGACATGTTCTGGACGCCCAGTACCTTGCCGCTGTTCGAGTTGCGGAACCGCAGGGCGTTGCCGTCCACGATGAGGACCCAGTCGTGGTCGGCGGTCCCGTTGTCGGTCCACTGCACGGCCGTCCCGCCGTCGGCGGTGGACATGTCCTGGATGCCGAGGACCAGCGCACTGGCGGCGTTCATCAGCCGGAAGCTCGCCCCGCCTCCGCCGCTCTGCCCGGTGGCGTTCCAGTAGACGACGTAGTTGTGGTCGTACGCGTCGTAGAACGGGCCGAGGTTGACGGTCGAGCCGTTGGCGGTGGCGGTGAAGGCCAGTGACGACGTGCTGGCCCGGGTGATCGACGAGGGGGTGAGCGTCGGCGCCGACGACAGAGAGGTGCTGCCGTAGTTGCCTGACAACACGACCGGGCCGTACACGGCGGCGGCGATGCCGGCGTTGTCGTTGGCGGCCTTCATGATGACGCGCATGGGCAGCCGCACGGTCACGGTGTCGCCAGAACTCCACGACCGGGTCAGGTCGGCGTAGGAGCCCGGGGTGATGCCGATGTTCTGCTCGACCCCGTTGACGCTGATCGTCGCGCCCTGGGTCCAGGCCGGGATGCGGATCCGCATCGACCACGATCCGCTCACGTTACCGGTGACCTGCAATGACGTGGTGTCGCTCACCGGGTAGGACGTCGTCTGCGTCACCGTGATGCCGCGCTGGGACCAGTTCAGCGTCGAGGGCGCGAACAGGTTCACGAACAACGTGGTGCCGTTGTAGAAGTAGATCGAGTCCATCAGCTTCGTGTTGGTCTCGATGCCGGTGCCCTGGCAGCACCAGAACGAGTTGTAGTCCGTGCTCCAGGTGCCGCCGCCCCAGGCCGGGCCGACGCCGCGCCGGCCGCCGGGGTTGAGCGGGGTGAAGTAGGTGACATGCCCCCGGCTGTCGGAGGGGTTCTGCTGGCCGATCAGATGGTTGATCAGGGCGTTCTCGTAGTAGTCGAAGTAGTCGGCCCGGTTGGGGGAGAGCATCCAGAGCTCCCGGGTCAGCTTCAGCATGTTGTACGTGTTGCACGCCTCGCCGGTGTCCTGGGTCAGGTAGGCGGCGATGGCGTTGGGAGCGCGGAAGTGCTCGGCCTGGCTGTTGGCGCCGTTCACGTACGTGTGCGCGTTGACCGTGATGGCCCAGGCGTTGGCCGCGATGTCCCGATAGCGGGTCGTGCCGGTCGCCTTGTACTCGCGCGCCGCCCCGATCCACTTGGGAACCTGCGTGTTGGCGTGCAGGCCGTTGAGCTGGTCCTGGTTGGACGCGAGGGGGTTGAAGACGGCGGCGTGGTCGAACCTCTGGGCCACGGTCAGCCAGCGGGAATCGCCGGTCATCTGGTACAGGTCGGTCAGCACGGCGTTCATGCCGCCGAACTCGGTGCCCAGCATCGACTGCATCTGGCTTGAGCTGAGCCGGCTCGTCCGTGTGTCAACCCAGCCCGCCAGGGCCAGCAGTACCGTCCGGGCCTGGGTGTTCTCCATGAGCCGCCACACGTCGAGCAGCCCGGCGAGGGTCTTGTGGATGCAGTAGTACGGCACGTTGCCGTTGCTGAGCGTCCGGTTCTCGACGGCGGTGATGTCGGACTCGGGGAAGCCGGACAGGTAGCCGGTGGTGAACCCGGCGGCGCCGTTGTTGTTCTGGCATTTGGCCAGCTCGGCGACCATGTAGTTGGCCTTGTCCCGGCACGTGGTGTCCCCGAGTACGGCGTAGGCCTGCGCCCACGCCGTCAGGAAGTGCCCCTGCGCGTGGCTGCGGAACGGGAAGCTGGGCGCGTCCCAGCCGCCGTTGGCGGAGGCGCCGTTGGTGGACAGACGGTGGTTGGCGCGAAAGACGTAGAGCAGCCGGTCGACGTCGACGAAGCGCAGGTAGTTCAGGGTGCGGTTCTGATTGTCCAGCCAGCGGCCAGAGGTCAGCCGGACCTGGCCGAGGCCGAACTCGTAGGCGGCCACGCCGATGTCGGCGCGTCCCCAGGGAACGGCGGCGTCGGCGGCGGTCGCACCGGCGACCTGGGCGGCGCCTGAGAGCACCAGGGTCGTGCCCGCGGCCTGAAAGAGCTGGCGGCGGCTCATGGACATGGGAAGGCTCCTAAAGATGAGGGGGGTGTTGGGTGAGCGGTCGTGGCCACCACGGCCGCTCACCGGTGTTCATCTGGTCAGGCCGATGTCAAGGAGTGGTCATGTCGGGCCGGCCGGGCCGAGCGTCAGTCGCGGGCGCAGGGGTTCCCAGCGTCGCGAGGCCGGCGGCCGGCACTGCGCAGCAAGCGAAAGGTCCGGGTTGCGTAGGTGGCCGGGATGAGAGGGGATTCCGACGCTCCTTGGCCAGGTCGAGGAGGGGCACCCAAGTTTGTTATCGCTAACATTTCGACTGTCAGATCTTCATGGCTTGCTCCGTGGTCGCGTGACGCGGAGTACATCCGACTGTCGAGTCCGGCGTCAATGAGTCGCGAGCCTCGCTTGCCTGCGCGTCGCTACGGGGATATCTCCCGGCCTGCACATTCGTTCGGAGGAAGATCGCGACGCGCTGCCCGCGGAAATGAAAGTTTCACAGAAGTTACCGATGGGCAACCCATTGGACCCGGGCGGAGTGCGGGCGGATTTCCCGGCTCTGGGTCAAGGTCGGCTCCGAGCCTCCGACGCCCTCAGGATGTTAGCGATAACTAAGATCTCGCGGATGCCAAGCCGTACCGGCTCCGCTTTCCCGAACCTCGTAAGCACCCCCTGCCGTTGCCCAGGAAGAACGGCATGTCCTGTCAAACGGGTTCCGTGCACGCGGTGCGGAGGCGTCGAGTCAGGGGGTTGGTTCCTGTTCGGCTTCTACTTGCTGGTTCCACTCGCGTTTGGTGGCCTGCCAGCCGTCCTCGTCCTGGCCGGTGCGCCAGTATCCCGAAATGGACAGCGCCTCCCGCGGCACGCCGTGTTCGACGCGCAGCAGGTGCCGCAGCTCCTTCACGAAGCCCGCCTCGCCGTGCACGAACGCCTGGACCGCCCCAGAAGGGAAGTCGAGGGCCCGGACCGAACGGACCAGGGCGTCGCCGACGCGCCCGTCGCCCCGGTGCAGCCAGCTGATGGAGACGTCGCCGGGCGATTCCAGCTTCTGCTCCTCCTGTGGGCCGCTGACCTCGATGAAGACGTGCGCCCGCGCACCGTGCGGCAGCCGCTCCAGGGCGGCGGAGATGGCGGGCAGCGCGCTCTCGTCGCCGGCCATCAGGTGCCAGCCGGCCGCCGGGTCGGGCGCGTAGCCGCCGCCCGGACCGGAGAAACGCACCTCGTCGCCGGGACGGACGGCGGCGGCCCACGGGCCGGCGAGGCCCTCGTCCCCGTGGTAGACGAAGTCCAGGGACAGCTCGACCGCTTCGGCGTCCCACCGGCGCACGGTGTAGGTGCGCATGCGCGGCCATTGCTCGCGCGGAAGCTCGGCGCGGATGCGCTGAAGGTCGAAGGGCTCGGGGTAGGTCACCCCGTCGGCGGGGAACAGCAGCTTGACGTAGTGATCGGTGTACTGGCCCGCGCCGAAGCCCGCCAGGCCGGTGCCGCCGAGGACGACGCGGATCATGTGCGGCGTCAGCCGTTCGACGCGCAGCACCTGGGCCTGGGTCACCTTAGGAGTCTTGCGTTCCGGACGCTCGGTCATGCGCGAGCCCGCTGTCCGGTCAGCGGCACGCCGAGCCGCGTCGCTGCGGCGCGTACCTCGTTCCACACTTTCGCCCCCACTGGGATCCCGTTCTCCGCTCGCGCCGGCGATCGCCGGGCTCCGTTCTCCAGAGTAGAACTCTCCTCCCCCTACCGCCTTCGCGCTCCGTACGGCTACACCTGATGCCCCGGAGCGTTCCCGTCGGTCTAAAGGAACGACCACTCAATTGTATGGGTGGGTTTGTAGGGTTTTGGGGGGAGTCGGGGAGGGAAGAGGGTGTCGTAATCCCTGCTGTCGCGCGGAGGTGGCGGGAAGGGATGCGTGCGCGGACGACCGCAGGAGTGACGGCGATGGCTCCATGGCATGTTCGCGATCTTCAGGAAGACGATCTGGATCAGGTGGTCCGGCTTCTGGAGGAGTCGCGGGAGACGGCGGCCGAGCCGGTGGTGACGCTGGCCGAGGCCGTGGGGGCGATTCGTGGCGGTATGCCGGCGGTCGTGGCGGCCGTCGGGGCCCGGCTCGTGGGCACCGCGGTGTCCCTGGCGGCCGAGGATCGCGCCTGGGTGCTGCGCCTGGCCATCGACCCGGAGTGGCGTGGGCACGGCATCGGGTCCGGCCTGCTCTCCGCGCTGGAGGAACGCCTGGCCCAGAGGCGCGTACGCCGCATCGGGGCGCTGCTGCCGGGGCACGAGACGGGTGAGGCCGCTTTCATCAACTCCGGGTACGCGAGCCGGCCCGACGCCACCTACTTCGAGAAGGTGCTGCCGCCGGCTCCGGCGGAGGCCACCATCCTCGACCAGATCGGCGGCACCATCCCCGAGACCGGCCTCTGGGAGCGGATCGCGGGCATGGACGCGGAGAAGACGCTCATCGAGCGCCGCTTGGTGATGCCCCTGGAGCATCGGGACATCGCCGAGCACTACAGCCTGGAAGCCCCCCGGGCCGTGGTCCTGTTCGGCCCGCCGGGCACGGGCAAGACGACGTTCGCCAGGGCCGTCGCCTCGCGGCTGCGATGGCCGTTCGTCGAGGTCTTCCCCTACCAGCTCGCCGCCGACCCGAACGGTGTCGCGGGGGCGCTGCGGCAGCTGTTCTCCCGGGTCGAGCACCTGGAGCAGGTGGTCCTGTTCTTCGACGAGGCGGAGGAGATCGCCTCCGAACGGCGCGACCCGACCTCCCTGGCCCACCGGATCACCAACGAGCTGCTCAAGCTCATACCGGTCTTCCGGCGCCGTGACCGGCGACTGCTGATCTGCGCCACGAACACGGTGCGCAGGATGGACCCGGCCTTCCTGCGGCCCGGCCGCTTCGACTACCTGATCCCGATCGGCCCGCCGGACGCCGACGCCCGCCGCGCGATCTGGACCCGCTACATCGGGCCGGACCGGCTCGCACAGGTGGACCTGGACGCGCTGGTGGATGCCAGCGCCCGTTTCACCCCCGCCGACATCGAGTACGCCTCCCGTACGGCGGCGCAGACCGCCTTCGAGCGCCACATCGCGACGGAGAGGCTGGGAACGCAGGTGGCCGGCGCCGACCCCGCGCGGGTCACCGGCGACTACCTGGACGCCATATCGGGCACCCGCTCCTCGCTGACCGACGAGGACATCACGGCCTTCAACCGTGACCTACGGACGGCGGCCCGGGTGTAGCCGCGGCTCCCGGAAGATCGAACCCGCTGAGCGGGGAACCGCCGTGCCAGGAACCACGGCGTCAGGAACGGCCGGCCGAGGCGCGGTGGTGTCGGAGGTGGGCGATAGCCTGGGGCCGTTTGGGAGGTCGGCAGGCCTTCGGTGGCCGCAGAGCAGGGGGCAGGGTGAAGCTTCTCCACTCCGGGAAGGTCCGGGACGTCTACGAGGACCGCGGGGACATCATCCTCGTGGCGTCCGACCGGCTCTCGGTGTACGACGTGATCCTTCCGACCTCGATCCCCGACAAGGGCAAGGTCCTGACGCGGCTCTCGCTGTGGTGGTTCGAGCAGCTGGCGGACATCGTCCCCAACCACGTGATCTCGGCCACCGACGTGCCCGAGGAGTTCGCCGGCCGGGCCGTACGCTGCCGCAGGCTCGACATGGTCCCCGTCGAGTGCATCGCGCGCGGTTACCTCGCCGGGCTCGGCCTGAGGGAGTACCAGGCGACCGGCGCGGTGTCCGGCGTGGCGCTGCCGCCGGGGCTCGTGGAGGGCTCCAAGCTGCCGGAGCCGGTGTTCACGCCGACCACCAAGGCCGAGCTGGGCGCCCACGACGAGTTCATCACCCTCGCCGACGTGGTGGCCCAGGAGGGCGCCGAGACCGCCGAGGAGCTGAGGCGGATCACGCTGGAGGTCTACCGGCGCGGCGCGGAGCTCGCCGCCGAGCGGGGCATCGTGATCGCCGACACCAAGCTGGAGTTCGGGCGGGCGGACGACGGCACGCTGGTGCTCGGAGACGAGGTGCTGACCTCCGACTCCTCGCGGTTCTGGCCGGCCGACCAGTGGGAGCCCGGGCGCCCGCAGTACGCCTTCGACAAGCAGTTCGTACGAGACTGGGCCGTCGGCACCGGATGGGACAAGAAGGAGCCCGCGCCCGAGGTGCCCCAAGAGGTCATCGACACCACGCGCGCCCGCTACATCGAGGCGTACGAGCGCATCACCGGCAAGGCCTGGTAGCCCGCTCGCTCACTCAGTAGCCGGCAGGCCAGGTGGAGGGCCGGGGCCGTCCTGGCCTCGCGTCGCCGGGGTGCCAAGGACGCGCCCGCCCTCGCCCGAGCCTGAGTCACTTCTTGCAGATGTTCTGGGTGGCGGTCTTGGCCACCGGGGCGTTGGTGGAGGCGCTGGGCGTGGCGGCGGGAGAGTCGTCCTTGACGGTGACCTTCTTGGTGCCGTTGTACTTGCTCCCGACGATCACCTCGATGCCCGGCACGTCGGCCTGGCGGAGGTCGGCCCCGGGGATGGCGGCCGCGACGGTACGAGCGGAGTCCTCACGGCCGGCGGGATATCGGATCACGGTGTCGGTGTGGTCGCGTGGAGTCGTGTCGCCGGGAGCGTCGGGCACCTGGAAACCGGCCTTGCGCAGGTCGGTCCTGGTGCGGGCGCCCAGGCCGGTGATGGCGGTGCCGTTGACCACCCGGACCACGATGCGCTCGGGCGCCACGGTCAGCGCCTGCGCCGAGGAGGCCGAGGGCGTGGGCGTGGCGCTCTTGGAGGCCGCCGGCTTGACCAGGGGCTCGTCGGCCGCGACACGCTTGAACAGGTCGCGAGAAGCCGGCTTGTCCCACAACACGGCGGACTCGCCCGTGGGGGCCGTGTAGTTCACGTCCGCGAGCGGGACGGTGGTGAAGGCCACGTCGTCGGTGGACACGTCCTTGAGCTGGTCGGCGAGCCCGAGCACGTCCTTGGCCAGGGCGTCGTCGACGGTGATGGTCTTGAGCGTCGAGCTGACCAGACCGCCGAGCTTCGCGGGGTTGGCCAGTGTGCCGCCGCTCAGCGCCCGCTGGAGCAGGGCCGAGATCACCTGCTGCTGCCGGTCGATGCGGTCGAGGTCGGAGCGCGCGGTGGCGCGGGTGCGCGCGTAGAACAGCGCCTTGACCCCGTCGAGCTCGTACGTGCCGGGCTGGAGCTGGAACTTCGTGTGCAGGTCGTTGATCGCGACGGGGGTGCACACCGAGACCCCCCCGAGGGCGTCCACGACGTTGATGAACCCCAGGACGTTGACCTCGATGTAGTGGTTGATCGGCAGCCCGGTGACGTTCTGCACCGTGCGGACGGCCAGCTTGGCGCCACCGAGGGAGTACGCTGAGTTGATCTTGTGGGTGCCCTTCCCTGGGATGTCGACCCAGCTGTCCCGGGGCAGGCTGACCACGGTGACCTTCGAATGGTCCTCCGAGAGGTGGATCACCATCATCGTGTCGCTGCGCTGCCCGACCTCCCGGCCGAGGTGGAGCTGGTTCTGCTGCTTGCGCGTGAGGTCGTCGCGCTTGTCGACGCCGACCAGCAAGATGTTCATCGCGCCACGGGCGTCGGACCCGACGGTGCCGGCGTTGACCCGTTTGATCTGGCTCGACGCGTAGGTCGACAGGAACCACAGCACGCCCGACCCGAGCAGCACCGCGCTGGACAGCGCCCCGGTGACCATCAGGCTTCGCGCGCTGGAGCGTGCCCGCTTCGTGCGGCGCTGTGACAGCCGCACGCCGCCGTACGCGTCGCCGCCCACGTGGACCCCGGAGTCGCCGACGTGAACACCGGAGTCGTCGTCGCTCACCGTGGTGCCCCCTCAGGCCGAGAACGTTCACCGGTGAGGAGGCTTCGATCGCCCGTGGGTTGCCGTCCCCACCCGCTCGTACAGTAGCGTGAGCGCCGCCATGAAGGAGTTCCCCGACTCGCCCCGAACCAGCCAGACCACACGAGTCTGGCCGCCGATCTCGGTCGTCATGCCGGTGCTCAACGAAGAGCGCCACCTGCGTGAGGCCGTGCGGCAGGTGCTCGCCCAACGCTACGACGGACCGATCGAGGTCGTCCTCGCCATCGGCCCGTCCCATGACCGCACGCAGGAGGTGGCCGACGCCCTCGCGGCCGAGGACCCCCGCGTGACGGTCGTGCCCAATCCCACCGGACGCACTCCGAACGCGCTCAACGCCGCCATCGGTGCATCCCGCAACGGCATCATCGCCCGCGTCGACGGGCACGCCATGCTCCCGGAGGACTACCTCCAGGTGGCGGTCGACACCCTCGAACGCACCGGCGCCGACAACGTCGGCGGCATCATGGCCGCCGAGGGCGTCACGCCGTTCGAGCAGGCCGTGGCGTGCGCCATGACATCCAAGATCGGCGTGGGCAACGCGCGCTTCCACACAGGAGGCCAACCAGGGCCCGCCGACACCGTCTATCTCGGAGTCTTCCGCCGGGAGGCGCTGGAGCGGGTCGGCGGCTACGACGAGCACTTCCAGCGCGCGCAGGACTGGGAGATGAACCACCGCATCCGCGAGACCGGCGGCCTGGTGTGGTTCCAGCCCCGCATGCGCGTCTCCTACCGGCCGCGCCCGACGGTCAAGGCCCTCGCCAAGCAGTACTTCCACTACGGGCGCTGGCGGCGGGTCGTGGCCCGCACCCACGAGGGCACGATCAACCTCCGCTACCTCGCCCCGCCGCTCGCGGTGCTGGCGATGCTGCTCGGCCTGGTCGTGTCGCCGTTCTTCCCGCTCGGCCTGCTGATCCCCGCGGCGTACGTTGTGGCGATCGTCGCCGGCTCGGTGCTCACCGGCCGGGGGCTGTCGGCGAGCGCCCTGCTGCAGCTGCCGCTGGTGTACGCGACCATGCACATCGCGTGGGGCTGGGGCTTCCTCACCAGCCCGCCGCGCCTCGCCAGGCCGCCCCAAGGGGCCTCCTCCTAGCGGTACGCCGTCCCCGGGAGCTTTTCCATGGCTCCCGGGGACCCTAGAGCCGCAGCGTGCCCTTGAGCCCCGCCATGTCGTGGGCGCGGTTGACCGCCTCGTCGAAGCGGGTCATCGCGTCCGGATGATCGGGCCCGAGGAGGTAGGTCTTCATCGCCCGCCTCGCCCCCGCGAGCTCGTCCTCGCCAGGGCGTTGGAGCTGGGTGAGGAGCCCCGGCAGTTCCCGCAGGTCCGGGCCGAGCAGGTAGGCCGCCTCCGCGCTCGGGTAGCGCTCGCGGAAGACGTGGCCGGCCATTCCCGCGACGTTGGTCACCACGTACGGCTTGCCGCTCGCCACGAAGTCGGCGACGACGCTGGAGATGTCGCTGACCAGCAGGTCGCAGTCGTTGAAGCAGTCGTACAGGTGAGGCTCGGGACCGGTGACCGCCTGATGCGGCGCGGCGCCCCCGGCCCTGATCATCTCGACGATCCTGCGGTGGGCGGTGGTGGCGCGGGGGTCGCGCTCGCCCGTCAGCGGATGCGGCTTGTAGATCACACGTACGGCCGGGGAGTGCGCGAGCAGGGCCCGTACGAGCTTCGGGCCCATCGTGATGAGCGAGGTGTGGAACAGGTCGTCGGTCCAGCCCTCCCACGTGGGCGCGTAGAGCACGCTGAGGACCGGCAGGCCAGGCCCGCTCCGCCTGATCCCCGAAAGCTGCGGGCGGCCCACCTCGACGATGTCCTCGTCGCGGACGCCCACCTGGGCGCGGATGTAGCGGTCGCGCCCGGCCTGCCCGGCGACCCACACCTCGTCGTACGCCTTGGAGAACGGGTTGAACGAGGCCTCCTTGTCGCTGTCGCCGTGGCCGATGAAGACGCTGCGCAGCCCCGGCGCCCGCAGCAGGTGGATGTTCTTGCCCACGTTGGACGCGTAGAGCGCGAGGCGGGCGCCGTCCAGCCCGCTCAGGCTCATCAGGTCGACGGCCGACGGCGCGCACAGCACCGGCAGCGTGGTCGGCCCGAGCAGGGGGAGGATCTCGCGCTCCCGCAGCACGATGATCGTGCGGCGGCTGAGCCGTGCCAGCGTGTCCAGCCACATGGTGGCCTGGTAGACGGAGGTGGGCGGGCCCGAGAAGTAGAAGATCACCTCGGGCCGGTAGGCCTGGACCCGCTGGTCGACCGCCGCGATCACGTGCTGGCGGTTCGCCAGTGGCGCCGCCCGCCGCGCGTGGAGCAGCAGTACGAGCATGGCCGCCGCCTGGAGCGCGATGGCCGCGCCGAGCCCGGCCCCGCCCAGCGCGGCCGTACCCAAGCCGGCCCCGCCCCTCGCGGCCGTACCGAGGCTCGCGTTTCCGAGCGCCGCCTGACCGGTGAGGGCTCCGGCGGCGATCGCGCCCACGGGAAGGACGTCGGTGTAGAACAGCCGAGCGCCGCGCCATCCGGCCAGCCCTCCCGGAGGCTCCCGGGGGATCCGCAGCGAGGGCACGTCGAGGTTCCTGGTCGACACGGGCATGAGGTTGAGGCAGCGGTCGAGGTAGATCGCGGTGCCTGCCTGGAGCACGCGGAGCACGTGCATGAGCAGCAGCCCGCCGCAGAGCAGGACGAACCACCGGGAGCCCGCGCCGGCCGTGCGCGCCACGAGCAGCACCGCGCCGACCTCCCGGGCCAGGAAGCGCACGCTGACCCCGAGGTGGATCCGGCCGAGCCGGTCGAGCACCGGCCGCGCCAGGCGTCCGGCCGCCGCCTCCGCGCCGTACGACACCGCCACCACGACGGCGAAGGCCGTGGGGAACGGGTACAGCGCGGTGACCATCAGCGCCGGGAAGGACAGCAGGAGCAGTCCCGAGAGGATCGCTCCAGGCGTGTTTCTGCGCACCCACCCCATCGACGGCCCCCCGGTCGTTCCCCGCGCGTTGATGGTCTTGTACCCACTCGCGAGGCAGGGCGTACGTCAGGGGCCCGCGTACGTGTACGTCAGGGGGCGCGGCGTACGTCGATCACCTGGCCCGTGAGGTCGGATATGAGTAGATCGATGGAGGTCTGGGCGACCGCGCGCGGGGACAGCAGGCTGGCGGGGGGCTCGTCGCCGAAGGCGCGGTGCCGCATGGGCGTGCCGGTGCGCTCGGGGTTGACGCAGTTGACGCGGACCCCGTACTCGGCCCACTCGTCCGCCAGTGCCTGAGTGAGGTTCACCACGGCCGCCTTGGTGGAGGAGTAGAGGCTGTAGTCCGCGCGGCCCCTGGTGTAGGAAGAGGAGGTGTAGAGCAGCAGGTGGCCCCGGGTCTCGCGGAGGTGGCGGATGGCCGCCCTGGCGATGTTCACCGGGCCCAGGTAGTTCACACCGACGGTCTCCTCCACGGTGAGGTCGTCCGCCTCTCCGAGCTTGCCCATGTGGAGCACGCCGGCGGTGTTGACCACGTAGTCGACCCGGCCGCTCTCCTTGGCCGCGTGGTCGAGGGCCTCGGCGACCGACACGGGGTCCTCCACTCGCACGCCGTTCTGCGACCGCGAGAAGGAGTAGACGTTGGCGCCGTGCTCGCCGGCGAGGTCGACGACGTCGGCGCCGATGCCGTAGCTGCCGCCGAACACGACCACGGTCTTGCCAGCGAGCGCCCGCCGGTAGGCCTCCGGGCTCGCCGGGACCGGGGCGGTGTTGGAGGCGAGCTGGAAGAGCTTGTCGGCGATGTAGACGTCGACCGGATGGGTGACCTTCATGTTGTGCTCGCTGCCCGGCACGATGTAGATGGGGACGTCCGGGAGGTAGCGCAGCACGACGCCGCAGTCGTCGGTGGCGGGCTGCCTGTCGAAGTCGGGGTCCGCGAAGGCCCGCTCGTACGCCTCCCGGATCACCGACAGCCGGAAGCACTGCGGGGTCTGGCCGCGCCGCAGCCGCGATCGGTCGGGGATGTCGCGGATGATCTCACCCCGAGGGCCGGGCGCGGACACCACGACCGTGTCGGAGGACGGGATCGCCACGTCGACCGCCGAATACACCTTGAGGGCCTCGACGCACTCGGAGATGATGCGCGGCTCCAGCAGGGGGCGCACAGCGTCGTGCAGGAGCACGTCGCACTCCTCGGTCCCGAGCGCCCGCAGGGCCCGCCAGGTCGACTCGGTGCGGCTCGCGCCCCCCTCCACGACCGCGCTCACCTTGTGGAAGCCGCCCCGCTCGATCAACCGCTCGACCTCGGCCGTGAAGCCAGGGGCCATGAGGACGACGATCTCGTCGATCTCCGGCGCGTCGTTGAACACGGTGAGGGTGTGCTCGATGATCGTGCGACCAGCGATCTTGAGAAGCTGCTTCGGGGTATTGAGCCCGACGCGTTGCCCGATTCCGCCGGCGAGGACCACTCCGACGGTCCGCAGGCGTGGTTCCTGTGTGGCCAAAATAGGACTTCCTTAAGCGACTCGGTAACGACTGACCCTACTGATCACTACCCGGAGGCAGCGCCCACGTCCCCTTATAACGCAGCGGCACGCCGCGTGACGCGCCGATGGGATTGCGAGGTGAGTGACGGCTCGGTTACTTTGCGGGGTGGACGATCCCCGGTCGCGGAAGGAGACCCCCGGTTGCCAGACTCCGCGTACCCGCCCCCTGTGAGGCCTCCCCGAAAGCCTTACGGCACTACGGAGCATTCAGGCGCCCCTTCGGAGAGGAAGCCGCCGGCGACCGTCGCGGTGCTGCTCGCCACCACCCCGGCGACGGGCCTGGCGTGCCCCGAGGGCACGCTGGCCGACCGGCTGGCCCGGCAGCTCGCGTCACTCCACGTCCACCGGGTGCACGTCGTGACCCGTGCCGGCAACCTGCCCGCGATCCCGTCCCGTCCCGCCGTGCTCCTGGCCGAGGCGGCGACCGAGACGCTGGCCGGGCCGGTGGCCGAGCCGGACGTCACCCGGAGCGCCGGGCTCACCGGCGACCTGCGCGCGGTGGCCGAGGTCGCCCGGGCCGTCTCGGGCCCGTTAGCCGTGTTCCCCGGCGACCTGGTGGCCCACACCGAGGCGCTGGCCCTGCTGCTGGCAGACCCCGCGCGCGGCACCGGCGCGCTGGTCTCACCCGAGCACGACGGCACGCCACTCAGGCTCCCCCCGATCCGCGCCGAGCGGGGCCGGGTGGTCGCCGCGGGAAACTCCTTCCACACCGTGAGCGGCGCCAACGGCGGCTTCAGAGGCGTCCTGCACGTGGGGGAGGCCGATCTCGTGAGCCTGGCCGACGTCGCCGAGGAACTCGCCGGTCTCGCCCAGGAGCAGCGCCTCGGCGGCGCCGAGGAGACCGAGGTGGCCGACCTGCTGCTCGCGGGCCTGGTTCGCGTGGGCGTGCCCGTACGGGCGGCGCCCCTCGGCCGGCTGCACTGCGACAGGGTCACGGGCCAGCTGAGCGCCGACGCGGCCATCGCCAGGCTGGGCGAGGTCGACGAGGACCGCGCCCGGCTGGAGGCCGCGGTCAAGTCCGACGACGGCTTCGTCGCGACTTACCTCGTGAGCTCGTGGTCGGGGCACGTGGTGCGCCTGGCCGCCAGGCTCGGGCTCACCCCGAACGCCGTCACCGGGCTGTCGGTCGGCCTCGCGGGCCTCGCGGCGGTCGCCTTCTCCGCGGGGGAGCGCCGCGCGCAGGTCGCGGGCGCCGTGCTGCTCTACCTGTCGTTCGTCCTCGACTGCGTGGACGGGCAGCTCGCCAGGTACACCCGCATGTTCTCGCCCCTCGGGGCCTGGCTGGACGCCACGTTCGACCGCGTTAAGGAGTATGTCGTCTATGTCGGGCTTGCCGTTGGATACACCGGTGGGGTCGAGCTGGGGTCCACGGGCCCGGGTGGCATCTGGGCCCTGGCAGTGGTGGCCATGCTGGTCCAGGCCATCCGTCACATGATCGACTTCTCGTACGCCGCGGCGCGGGCCGACACGGCCGGCGCCGGCCAGGTCTGGGAGCGTCCCGGGCACGGCGGCTCGCTCGGCCTGCCCGTCGCGCTCAGGCGAGATCCACAGGGGAAGCCCGGCGCGGTGATCACGCCCGGCCGGAGGCGCGTCTACGGCTCCGTCGTGCGGCTCTCGGCCCGCCTCGACAGGAACACCGCCGCCCGCTGGCTGAAGAAGATCGTCGTACTGCCCATCGGCGAGCGCATGGTGCTGATCTCGGTGACCGCCGCGCTGTTCAACGCGCGGGTGACCTTCCTCGCGCTGCTGGCCTGGGGTGGCCTGGCGGCGCTCTACACGCTGACCGGCCGGATCGCGAGGTCTCTGTGATCATGACCAGGGTCCACATGGCGCCGGTGCCGCGCAGTTCCGTGGTGACCTACCGCGACGACGGGGTGCTGGCGCGCGGCATGGGCCTGCTTGTCGCGGGTCAGCTGCCGCCGCTGCCGCCCGCGATCGCCGGGGCGTTCGTCACCGCGGTGATGCTGTTCCTCGGCGTCGCCGGCGCCGACGGCCCGTCGGTGTTCGCACCGGCCGTGGCGCTGATGCTGGCGGGCCCCGGCAGCTCCCATGCCCACGACGGGCGGCTCGACTGGCTGGCACCGCCGATCCTCCGGCTCACCGAGTACGGCTTCATCGCCTGCGTGGGGTTCGCGTGGGACGTGCCGAAGGTCCTGCTGTTCGCCCTGCTCGGCGCGATGCTCTTCCACCACTACGACGTCGTCTACCGTTGCCGGCAGCAGGTCTACCCACCAGCCTGGCTCGCCTCCGCCGGGCTCGGCTGGGAGGGGCGGATGCTGCTGATCGCCATGGGGGCCCTGCTCGACATCGTGACGCCGGTGTTCGCGCTGCTCGCGATCTACCTCGCGGCCCTGTTCTGCTGGGAAAGCATCACCTGCTGGCTCGCAGCGCCCAGATCCGGCGTCGAGGCGGCCGACCTGGGCGGGCAGGACTGAGCTCATTTCCGGCCGTCATTGCCAACGACTGGTCTTGTTATGGAATAGCTGAACTCGGGATTACACGATCACCACCTGCAGGCAACTAACCTTTGGCCTACAGAAGCCGGCTTTATTGAGGAGTGCACGTTGCTGGGAATGGTGCTGGCCGCCGGGGCCGGACGACGCCTGCGGCCGTACACCGACACGCTGCCCAAGGCGCTCGTGCCGGTCGACGGAGAGACCACGATCCTGGACATCGCCCTGCGGAACCTCGCGGCGGTCGACCTCCGGGACGTCGTGGTCATCATCGGCTACGCGGCGCAGGCGGTGCACGACCGCAAGGCGGAGCTCGAACGGCGGCATGACGTGAAGCTCACCCTCGTGCACAACGACAAGGCGGAGGAGTGGAACAACGCGTACTCGCTGTGGTGCGCGCGCGACCACTTCTCCGAGGGCGCGCTCCTGGTCAACGGCGACACCGTCCACCCGGTGTCGGTCGAGCGCACGCTGCTCGACGCGCCCGTGACCAGCGACATCCTCCTCGCCGTCGACAACGTGAAGTCGCTCGCCGACGAGGAGATGAAGGTCACACTCGACGAGTCAGGCCACCTGCGGCGGATCACCAAGCTGATGGACCCCGCTGACGCCTTCGGCGAGTACATCGGCGCCACGCTGATCCGCCCGGGAGCCGCCGCGCGCCTCGCCGACGCCCTGAAGGCGACCTTCGAGCGCGACCCCCAGCTCTACTACGAGGACGGGTACGGCGAGATGGTGGCCCGCGGCGAGAAGATCGACGTCGCCCCCATCGGCAAGGTCGACTGGGTGGAAGTGGACAACCACGACGACCTCGCCAAGGCCAGGGAGATCGCGTGCACCTACTAGCCGAGCCGCCCGCGGGCATGCGGCCGGCCGGCGTGTCGTGCCCCTCGACGGTCCGGGAGAACGCATGCCGCTCCTAGCGCGAATGCTCATGGCCCCGCTGACCGTCGAGGTCCGCCGGGGCGCGGTGGCCCAGCTGGGCGCGTTGCTCGCCGACAGCCGGGTGGCCACCTCCGGCCGCGTCGCCGTCGCGGTGGGCGCGGGGCAGGGCGACCACATCTCCAGCATGATCGCGCCCACGCTGGGCGAGGCCGAGGTGTTCCGCGTCCCCGACGGCTCGGTGGACTCCGCCGTCTCGCTCGGCGCCGACCTGCGCAAGGGCGCGTACGAGGCCGTGGTGGGCATCGGCGGCGGCAAGACCATCGACGTGACCAAGTACGCCGCGTCGCTGACCGGCATCCCCATGGTCGCCGTGGCCACCAACCTCTCCCACGACGGCATCTGCTCGCCCGTCTCCTCGCTGGAGCACGAGGGGGGCAAGGGGTCGTTCGGCGTCCCGATGCCCCTGGCGATCCTGGTCGACCTCGACTTCGTCCACGGCGCGCCCCCCTCGCTCGTACGGTCCGGAGTGGGCGACGTGATCAGCAACCTGTCGGCCATCGAGGACTGGCAGCTCGGCAACGTCGAGCGCGGCGAGCCCATCGACGGCCTCGCGGTCGCCATGGCACGCACCAGCGCCGAGGCCGTGCTGGGCAGGAGCGACTCGATCGAGTCCGACGCCTTCCTCACGGTCCTCGCCGAATCCCTGGTGCTGTCGGGCATGTCGATGGTCATCGCGGGTTCGTCGCGTCCCAGCAGTGGTGGAGATCATGAGATCCTGCATGCCGTGGACCAGCTCTATCCAGGCACCTCGAACCACGGCGAGCTCGCCGGCATCGGGGCCGCCTTCTGTTTCTTCCTGCGGGAGGACGAGCGCCGGCTGTCGCTGGTCGCCGACTGCCTGCGCGGCCATGACCTGCCGGTCACCCCCGGCGACGTCGGGCTGACGGCCGAGCAGTTCACCGAAGCGGTGATGCTGGCGCCGTCGACCCGTCCCGGGCGATACACGATTCTCGAGCACCTGCGCCTCTCCGAGGCCGAAGTGCGTGACCGGGTGGAGGAATATGTCCGGGCCCTCGGTCATTGAGCTGCGTGCGGTCGCTCAGCCGCACACCACGATGGAGCGCAACTCCGGCGAGCACTGGGCCGGCGCGCTCTACATGCGCAAGCTCTCGATCTACGTGACGTGGGCGCTGGCCCGCACGCGCATCACCCCCAACCAGGTCACGGGTCTTATGATCCTGGCCGGCCTGCTCGCGGGTGTGGTGCTGGCCCTGCCGGGGCTGTGGGCGGCCATCGCGTCGGCGGTCCTGATCCAGGTCTACCTGCTGCTCGACTGCTCCGACGGCGAGCTGGCGAGGTGGACCAACCGCACCTCGATCACCGGCGTCTACCTCGACCGCGTCGGCCACTACTTCTGCGAGGCCGCGCTGCTGATCGGGCTCGGGTTCCGGGCCTCGGTCACGCTGCCCGACTGGTACACCGTGCTCGGCGTCGCCGCCGCGCTCGGGGCCATCCTGATCAAGTCCGAGACCGACCTGGTGGACGTCGCCCGTGCCCGTTCAGGGCTGCAGGCGACCACGGAGGCGGCGGCCGAGCACTTCCAGTCGCGGCGGCTCGGCGCGGCCAGGAAGGTCGCCGCGGCGCTGCGCTTCCACCGGGTGATCCAGGCGGTGGAGCTGTCGATCATCGCGGTGATCGCGGCCGTCTGGGACGCCGTGGCGGGGAGCCTGGTGGCGACCCAGGTGCTGACCGTCGCGTGTGTTGTGTTCGCGGGCCTTCAGGCGGTTCTCCACCTCGTGAGCATCCTGGCGTCGAAGCGGCTCGGGTGAGATGAGAAAGCATCGGAACCGACGGCGGTTCTCCGGCGTCGTATCTCTGTCAAGAGCCACCGCCAAGCCAACAGTTACTGTTTGGCGGGGGTTTGCTGACAGTTCCGATACCCTTATTTCGCAGTATGCAGACACAAGCTGGATTGCCCGCTCACACAGACTCGGTGATCATGACTCCATGCGTTCTCCATGCGTCGAGGCGATGACGCGTTGAAGATCTCTTGTGTCATCCTCACCATGGGCAACCGGATCGCCGAGCTCGACAGGGCCGTCGAATCCGCGCTGAACCAGATCGACGGTGACGTCGAGGTCGTGGTCGTCGGCAACGGTGCCGACGTGCCACAGCTCGCCGACGTCCCGACGCCCGGTTTTGCCTCTGTGCGCACTGTGCGCATCCCGCACAACGTCGGCATCCCCGAGGGCCGCAACCACGGCGTCCGCGAGTGCACGGGCGACGTCGTGCTGTTCCTCGACGACGACGGCTGGTACGCCGACGACAAGCTGGCCGCGCACGTGCGTGAGCGGTTCGCCGCCGAGCCCGACCTCGCGGTGATCTCCTTCCGCGTCATGGACCCCGACGGCGGCGTGGGCCAGCGTCGTCACGTGCCCCGCCTGCGGGCAGGGGACCCGCAGCGCTCCTCGCCGGTGACCACCTTCCTGGGTGGTGCCTGCGCGATCAGACGCTCGGCCTACCTGCAGGTCGGCGGCCTACCGGGCCGCTTCTTCTATGCCCACGAGGAGACCGACCTCGCCTGGCGGCTCCTCGGCGAGGGCTACCGCATCGAGTACGACGCGGACGCCGTCATGTACCACCCTCAGGTGCCGCCCACGCGCCACGCCGACTTCTACCGGCTGAACGCGCGCAACCGGGTCTGGCTGGCCCGCCGCAACCTGCCCTGGCCGCTGGCGGCCCTGTACTTGCTCGACTGGGTCGTGCTGACGCTGGTGCGCGAGCGCTCCTCGGTCGCGATCAAGTCGTGGTTCAAGGGCTTCAAGGAAGGCCTCCGCGAGCCGGCGGGCGAGCGCCGTCCCATGGCGTGGCGCACCGCCTGGCGCATGCTCCGCCTCGGCCGCCCCCCGATCGTCTGACGTTCGTGGGCGCGGTAACCGCCACATGACCAAGGAAATCAACAGTGACCCATCAGGTCACGGGCGGTAGGCGTCGCGGCGGTGTTCTGTCGAGGTGATCGTCACGGTGGGCTTGTCCTCATCGATGCGGTAGACCACGCGATAGGTCCCGCGTCGAGCGACTTGTAGCTCCTCGTACGGCTCGTTGAGGGGCTTGCCCGCGCGTGGCGGCTTGGCAGGCGGGCAGCCATGATGGCGGCCATCTCCTCTTCCGTGCTCCTCTTCCGTGGTCACGTCGCCTCGCGCCTCGGCGGCTGCGGCCGCTCGCATCTCCGGATCGGCGATGATCTCCAGGTTCTCCCGCAAAGACTCCCATTCGGCCACAGACAAGATCACAGCATGTGGCCGTCCGGTTCTGGGTCAGCGTGATGTTCACGGGCCGCCCGGTCGGCCAACCCGGTCAGTCGGTCCTTGGCTTCGCTGGTGGGATGAGCTCCCCCAGCTGGCCGGAATCCCGGCTGAAGTTCCGGCCATCCTGGATACGATCGGCGTTTGCCGGCGCTCGCCGTCATGGTCCTGGCCTGCGCGGTGGGCGCCCTCCGGCTCGGGCTGTGGTTTCCAGAGGTTCGCTACGCTCAGCGTTCCACGCTTGGTCATCGTCGGCTGAGGGCGGTTTCAGGCCGCGTGCGCCTCGAACCACATCGAGCCGAGATCAATGGCCAGAGGTCAGCCGCACGTCCGCGTTGGGCGCCGCCGCGAGCAGCCGTAGCAGCACGATGGTCGGTGCGGGATGCGACGTACGTGTGCAGGTGGGCGGGAAACCATGTCGCCGCGTATCAGGGGTGTGGATTCCGTCTCGCGCATCAGGTCACGTAGCTCTTCGACGGAGCGGGCCTCCACGATCAAAGGCTCGGGAGTCGTCCAGGTGGCCATGGCGAAGAATCGGCGGCTACCCATGCCGTACCAGACGCCCACGAGGGCTCCAGCTGATCTACCTGGTCAGCGACAGCACGCTCGGCGGCATTCCAATTCCCTGGCGGGCGGATCTGACAGGATTGTTCTATGGCATGCCCATCGAGTGGCGATCGATTTTAGGGACCGTACGACATTTTTCTCGATACTCCCGAGTTGCCCGGGACTCGCTGTTCAGGTCTTTCCCCCAGGACGAAGGCGAAGCGGACCGGGAATTCGATGTACGCGTCGAATTTCTTCTCTCGTGTCTCGGCGATCCCGGCCCCCAAGGCGATGTCGTCAAAGCTGGACAGTGGCGACATGTACCGGCTCCGGACCATCTGCAGGTAACTGCTCGGTGGGGAAGCGCGGCGGGAACTCCTCATGGGTCAGTTGGGATGGGTCAGTTGGGATGGGTCAGTTGGGCGCGAAGACCCAGCACCGACATGGCCGCGCTGATCTCGGCCGGGGCGGGCTGCCTCTCCTTGAGCAGCCGCAGTGCCGCGTCGAACGGATAGCCGATGCGGTTCGGAAGCATCACCGCCAGCAGTCTTCCGCCTCCTCATCAAGCGCGCCGAGGCAGGGCGCCAGCGTGATGCGTGCCCGATACGACCGCCTCGCTCACAACCAATGGCGGTGACTCGTGGATGCAGGCATGGCTGGCAGGACCAACTGCCGGGGGAGACCCCCATGCTGGATCGAGGGCTCATGCGTCGAATTGACTGCCCTTGACGCCACCGAGGAATGTTCCCTCCAGTCGCCCGGAGTGAGGATGACTACGGTGCGAGTCGGGTTCTTGCTGTCTCGGAGGGTGACGACTTCTGGGAGGTTGGTGGCCACGCCCACACATTAACCGCCGTTGTCACCGCCGTAGGAACTCTTCCTCCGGAACGGTCGAACCGGAGCGATTCGATCGCATCTACGGTTGCATAACCAATGGCCTCAATTCCGGCGATTGCCTTACGGCTGGGATAAAGGATTAATCCCTCCTTAGGTGCATTTATTGCCGAGAGAGTTTAGGTTGCGAGAGCTGCCGACATGTGAAATTATTCGCACAGGATTTCGAATTCACCGGAGGTGATCGCGAGTGGAGGATTTGTCTGGGCGTGGCCCATCGCAGCCGCATTCGCGCTCTGGTTCGGCGGGTGGGGGTGTGCTCGGTCCTGAGTGGTGGGCCGCGGTGGTCGCGCGCTCCTCGCGGTGGTCCTGCGACGGTTCCGTCGCGCACGCCGTGCACCCGCCGTCCGACCCGGATCACCCGGATCACCCGGATCACCCGGATCACCCGGATCACCCGGATCACCCGGATCACT
>NZ_JBFBIK010000118.1:0-554 GCF_040685555.1 Sphaerisporangium sp. NPDC088356 | reverse complement strand
CTCGGATCACCGGGATCACCCGGACTATCGGGACCACGGGGGCCAGCCGGACCACTGGGACCTAGATGAACCGCACCCGCGTGACCGAAGCCCTGATGACCCGAGCCCTAGCCCGTATCAGCGGGGTTTGTACGACGTGAGCTGGCATGACGTGGCCTCGCATCACCGGGACATGCACGGGGTCAGCCCGCGTCATCAGCCCGCGGATGGGCTGGATCTGGGTGACCAGAGCACGGGTGGTTCCAGTTCCAGTGCCGGTTCTGGTTCTGGTGCGGTTGCGGGGGCCGAAGGTGAGCTTGGTCCCTCTGCGGGTACCGGCGACGTGGGGGATACCGCTGAACAGGCCGCCTATCAGGCCGGATGTCAGGTTGGTGATCGTTCGGGTGACCATCTCGGCGACCCGGCGGATGGGCGGGGTGGTGCCCGGCTGGGTGGGCCTGGTGGTGCCCGGGCGGGTGAGCCGGAGGGTGCCCAGCCCAGTGAGCCGGGGGAGCCGGAGGGTGCCCGGGCGGGTGAGCCGGGAGGTGCCCGGCCGAGTGAGCCGAGCGAGTCGG
>NZ_JBFBIK010000117.1:0-23190 GCF_040685555.1 Sphaerisporangium sp. NPDC088356 | reverse complement strand
CGCCCGGAACGGGCAGGACGGCGTCACCGCGAGACACCTGAAACGCGCCGAGCAGCGTGATGCGAAGCCGTGCAACCCCGTCCATTCCCCAATCTTCGCGCACCTGCAAGACCCCAAAGCAGGACAGCCTGTCAGGCCCGTGTTTGCCCCGTGTTTGCCCCGTGTCAGCGACCAGCCTCAGTCTTCGTATGCCGTACCACCATCACGAACAACGGAGGCAACAGATGACCGAGATGAACAACGCCGGCAGCTGGGTCCGGAGCTGGGGCGCATCGCCCCAGGCGGCCCACGACGGGCTCGGCTCGCTCGACGACCACCCGCCCCTCGCCGACGTGACCCTGCGCCAGGTGGTGCGCATCAGCGGCGGCGGGCGCCGGGTGCGCGTCCGCTTCACCAACGAGTTCGGGACCGCGCCGTTCACCATCGGCGCGGCGCAGGTGGGGCTCGCGGCGACCGGCGGCGGGGTTCAGCCGGGCAGCGAGCGCGTGCTGACCTTCTCCGGCGCGTCAGCCGTCACCGTCCCGGCGGGCGCGCCGATCCTCAGCGATCCGGTCGACCTGCCCCTGCCCGCCCTCGCCAAGCTGTCCATCAGCCTCTACCTGCCGGGGCGCGTGGAGACCTGCACCTGCCACGACCCCGCCCTGGAGACCGACTGGATGATCCCGGGCGACGCCGTTGCCGCCCCCACCGTGCCGGAGAACGCCGAGGTTCTGCCGGTGCGAGCCCTGATCTCCACCGTCGAGCTGCTCTCCGACGGCCCGGCCAAGGCCATCGTCGTGGTGGGCGACTCCCGCACCGACGGCGCCGGCTCGACCCCGGACGCCAACCACAGCTGGCCGGAGCTGCTGGCCGAGCGTCTCGCCGAGCGGGGCGTGGCCGCCGGCTACGTCTCCAACCAGGGCATCAGCGGCAACCGGATGCTCAACGACGGCATCGGTGTCTCCGCCCTGGCCCGCTTCGACCGTGACGTGCTGGCGACGCCCGGCCTCGGCTACGTGGTGCTCTCCGTGGGCGGCAACGACCTCGGCATCTCCTTCGCCCCACGCGACGACGGTCCCTTGGCCGATTTCCTGAAGATGTTCCCCGGCGCGCCGGTGACGACGGACGACGTCATCGCGGGCTACCGCCAGCTGATCGCCCGGGCGCACGAACGCGGCGTGCGGGTCTACGCCACCACGATCGCGCCCTACGAGGACGCGGAGCTCTACACACCGGAGGGTGAGAGTGCACGCCAGACGGTCAACGAATGGATCCGCACCGGCGGCGCCTTCGACGCTGTGCTGGACTTCGACGCCGCCTGGCGCGACCCGGACCGCCCCAGCCGGATCAGGGAGGACTTCCACTGCGGCGACCATCTGCACGGCAACGATGCGGGCTACCAGGCCCTGGCCGACTCCATAGACCTGTCGCTGTTCAGCTGAGCGGGATCAGGCGGCCTGCCGGAACACCTCCGTGTTCCGGCAGTTCCACACACAACCACGACATGTAGCCCAGTTCCGCACACGGAGCAGCGTGCCCTGTCCGGGAAACGATCACCCATTCTGCGGGAAGCGATCTCTCAAGGCGTCTTAGCCAACCAGATCACCCACTGGTGAACACTTCGAACAGGCTTTGCGCCTCTTCCGCGCCTGGCAGCCCCGAGACCACGCCGAAACAGCGAACGGTCACCTCAAGGCGGTGTCGACGTGCTCGATCGGCCTACCCAACAGATCACTCGCCGACTGGTAGATCTTCGCCAGAGCGTTCAACAGGTGCTCGCGTTCGGTCTCGGTGAGATTCTCGGTGACCTTCTTCTGGATGAGCCGTCGTTTGGATGAGCCGTCGTTCTGTTTCGATCGGCTCTCGCAGCGCGCTCCCCGTATCGGTCAGCCACAGCCGGACCAGGCGGTTGTTGTCCTCGTTCAACGTCCTCGGCGATCCGATGCCCGCCATGGGACGCTGGCACCATGAGCGGGAAGAAATGATCCGCGCCGCCGGCATACCCGCCACGTTCCTGCGGCCCGGCGGCTTCATGACCAACGCCTTCGACTGGCTACCCACCATTCGCGAAGGAGGCTTTGTCCTCGACCCGGTCGGGCCGGGCCGGTACGCCCCGATCGACCCCGCGGACATCGCCGCCCTCGCCCTCACCGAGGATGGCCACCAAGGCATGGAGTACGTCCTCACCGGGGAAGAGGTGTTCACCATCGCCGAGCAGGTCCGGATGCTCGCCGCCGCGGTCGGCCGCGACATCGAGGTACGCGCGGTGGCCACACCAGCCGAGGCCGTCCGGTCTCGCTTCCCCGACGGAGCGCCCCCGGCGCTCGCTGACGCCATCATCGAGGGATTCACCCTCATGCGCGCAGACACCGTCGGGTTCCGCACGGATACCGTGCGTGGGCTGCTAGGGCGCGAACCGAAAACCTTCGGCGACTGGTGCGCCCGCAATGCCCACATGTTCCGAACCCCCCTCACCGCATGACCATCACCTTCCGGACGTAAGCCGCTGTCTTCGCTACCCCAGACAAGACAGCCCGGCCGTCTGTGGCACCGGGACAGAAGACAGTTGCAAGCCGGCTAGCGCCCAAAGCCGCTACGGCGGCGGCCGGGCGGCGGGAGAGCAGCAGCGGGGTCGCCAGCAGGAGCACGCCGGCCAGGCCGATGACCGTACGCGGGCCGAGCAGGCCGCCCAGCACGCCCCAGACGGCCGTCAGGAGCGCGGCCGAGGCCTTGGTCGTCACCGCCCAGGCTGACAGCACGCGGGCGACCCGGTCGGTCGCGGTGCGCTCGAAGCGGTAAGTGGCGCAGACGGGGTTGAAGACCCCGCAGCAGAAGATGAGCCCAAGCTCGACGCCCATCACCAGCAGCAGCCCTCCGGTGCCCGGCCCCAGGAAGGCCAGGCCGACGGGCCAGATCGCGCGCAGCGCCCCGGCCACGACCAGGACCTGGTGCTGCCCGAACCAAGTGACGAGCGGTCGGGCCAGCCGCGAACCGAGCAACCCACCGATCGACGGCGCGGCGAAGGCGAGGCCGTACTGCCACGGCGCGAACCCAAGCTGCCCGAGCATCAGGACGGCCAGCAGCGGCCCGGTGGCCATCACCAGGCCGTTGAACAAGGCGGTGTTGAACAACAGCCGACGCAGCGTCGCGTCGGCGAGGATGTACCGCCAACCGTCGAGCAGGTCCCCGGCCCGCATGCGCGCGGCCTGTCGGCGCTGGGGGCGCGGCTCGTGCCCGCCCATCGCGCCGATGCCCAAGGCCGAGAGCAGGTAGCTGACCGCGTCTGCCACCACCGTCGCCACCGGACCCAGGAGCCCGATCGCCGCACCGCCCAGCGGCGGTCCGATGATCGTGGTCGTCCAGGCCGTGGACTCGAATCGGGCGTTGGCGACGAGCAGGTCCTCGGCCCGCAGCAGCGTCTTCAGATACGCGCCGGAGGCGGCGCGGAAGGTGATGTCGGCCGCCGCGACGACGACCGAGACCAGCAGGAGCTGGACGAAGGTGAGCACACCGAACGCGAACGCGGCGGGGATCGTCAGCAGCGCCGCGAACCGCACCAGGTCCATCGCGATCAGCACCGGCCGCTTGCGGCGGAACTCCACCCACGGGCCGAGCGGCACCGCCGCTGCCGCGCCCACCAGAGCCCCCACGCTGGAGAGCGCGGCGACCTCGGCCGGTGCGGCGTGCAACACCTGAATGGCGATCAGCGGGAACACGCCGAAGGCGAGCCACGTACCGAGCGCGCTGGTCCCGTACGCTCCCCAGAGCCACCCGAACCGCCGCCCCAGCCGATGTCCGCTCCTCATGTCTGACGCTCCTCGCCGCTCACCCGCACAACCGATTTGCGATCGGAAGCATCAAAGCGCACACCACACCTGGGCATCAAACAACTCCAGGGTCGTCGGCCACAACCAACGGTTGTGCCCGTAGAGTATCGACATGGACCTCGAGACCGTCCGGACCTTCGCCGCCGCCGCCGACGCGGGGCAGTTTCAGGAGGCCGCCGCCGAGCTGGCGGTCACCCAGCAGGCTGTCTCCAAGCGCATCGCCGCGCTGGAGCGCAACCTCGGCGTGCGGCTGTTCACCCGCACCGCGCGCGGCGCCGAGCTCACCATCGATGGGCAGGCGTTCCTGCCCCACGCGCGCGAACTGCTGCGCGTCGCCGAGCGCGCGGTCGCGTCCGTGCGCACCGGCAGCCGCCCGCTGCGCGTCGACATGATCGCCTCGCGCACCGCGGCGTCGGGCCTGATGCGCCGCTTCCACCGCGCGCACCCCGAGATCGAGCTCGACGTGGTGATGCTGTTCGATGTCGAGACGGCCCTCGCCGCCATTCAATCCGGTGCGATCGACGCGTCCTTCCGCGCCGTCGCCGTGCCCGGCCGGCCCCTTCCCGAGGACATCGAATCCGTCCGGGTGCTCGACGAGCCGCTCCAGCTCCTCACCGGGCCCGCCCACGCGCTGGCCGGCGCCCGGTCGGTGACCGTCGCTCAGCTCGCCGGGCACCGGATCTGGATGCCCGGCATCGTCCCCGGTACCGAGTGGGCCGCCTACTACGACGATCTCGTCGCCGAGTTCGGCCTCACCATCGAGGCGACCGGCCCCAACTTCGGCTCCGACGCGCTCCTCGACACCATCGCCGACACCCCGGCCTTGGCCACTTTCATGGGCGAGCAGACCCGCCTGGTCTGGCCCGCCGACCACGGCCTGCGCCGCATCCCGGTGACCGACCCGACGCCCGTCTACCCGCACTCGCTCCTGTGGCACCGCGACAACCCCCACCCAGCGCTGGCCACCCTCCGCGCCCACCTCGCCGCCACAGCGCCCAGCCACGACGCCGCCGGAACCTGGACGCCGGGCTGGGTGATTCGGTCAGAGGTACGCCCGATCCTTGACGGGATCGAGCGCTGAACCGCCGTCCGGACGGCAATCAGCCGACGGGAGCACGCTGATCGCCGGGCGGGTGCCGCAGGGCGCTGAGCCCCGCCTCGCTAGCGCCCGCGGGCTACCCCGGGCGGCGTCCCCATGCCGAGATCAGCGGCGCGAGGGTGAGGTCGAGCTCGCCGGCATCGATGGCGGCCAGGTGCGCGTCGATCTCGGCGTCGTTGGCCAACCCAGCGGCGAGCAACTCGGCGCGGACCATGCGCACCGTCGCGGTCTCCAGCCGGTCGCAGGCCACCCCGCCGACCGGGAAGCAGCCGGTCGACGTGACATCGACCAGGCCGGCCGCACGCAACGCCCGCGGCAGCGTACGGCCGTAGCGCAGGTCGGCGCCGCGGCGGGTCATCAACTCCCGGACGGCGCGCCGCAGCCGGTTGGCGCGCTGCTGTGCCGGGCCAACCTCATCGAGGCAGGCCAGCGGCTGCAGCTCGGTATCGGCGTCCTCGACCAACAGCCAGCCGCCGGGGCGCAACGCTGCCACCATCGTCGCCAACGCCCGGGCACGGTCGGGCACATGGACGAGCACGAGCCGGGCGTGTACCAGGTCGAACGTGCCTGGCTGCGGCGGCGGGTCCCCGACGATGTCGTGCCGGAGCACCTCATACCCGCCGTGCGGGTCCAACCAGGCCGGATTGATGTCCGTGGCCAGCACGTAACCGGTCGGTTCGACGGCCGTGGCGAGTGCCTCGGGAATGCTGGGGCCTCCGGCGCCGACTTCCCAGCAGCGCCAGCCCGCCTTCACTCCGAGCCGGTCGAAGTGCCCCCGTGTGACACCGTCGAACAGCTCGGCCAGCCAGGTGAACCGCTCGCCCGCCTCCACCCGGGCGTTGTCGAGCAGGTAGCGGTGATCCGGGGCAGACCCAGAGGTGTGCGGCGTTGGGGGGCCGGACCCCGCGCCAGCAGTATTCACCGCCCCGCCTGCGGTCGTGTCCGGCTCGGACCCGGGGTCGGCGAGGGGTTGCGATGAACTCATGCCTACATCCTCACGACCTTCCGCGTGCTCTGTAAGTGCGACATGGAATGAAACCAGACGGCCTCCGGGACCGGCGAGGGTTCGGCGGCCCGGTCTTGACCTTGCTCGGGCAAAGGACCGTTCGTGAGAACGCTAGCTGCGTACCGCAGCCAGGCCCTGGTCGTACAGGTCAAGAATGTCGCCCTGCCCGTTGCCCTCGAGCCACGTCGCTGTGGCGGCATCGAAGCACGCGAACGCTGTCGCAACGATGGCGCGGGCTTGCCCTCTGACGGGCGCCGAGGGCGCCAGTCTGGCTTCGACCAGTGGCAGTAGCTCCTCCTGGCAGCGCACGCGCTTCCCAAGGTAGGCGGCGCGCAGCGAGTCGGTGTGGTGCACCAAGCGCAAGCGCTCCAGCGCCTGCTCGGGACCTGTATGGAGGGAGAGCGCGGCCTTGAACGCGGCACGCAACGCCTCCCAGGCGCCGGCATCGGCGGGCTGCTCGCGGACGGTTTCCGTCAGGAGGGTGACGAACCGCTCCTGGCTGCCGCCGATGAGGTCTTCCTTGGTGCCGAAGTAACGGAAGAGGGTGCGCTGGGAGACGCCGGCCTCGCGGGCGATCTGCGCGATGGTCGTCTCGTCGTACCCCTGCTGCGTGAACAGGCGCAGCGCGGTTTGGAGGATCTCCTGGGCGGCCAGCTGCCGCGTCCGATCCCACAGTGTGGACGTAGTCGACCCTTGGCCTTGTGTTCCCTGCGTCATGTCATCAGCTTAGCCCGGCCTGCCAATCTGGCGCTCGCAGGAGATTTGGCAGTCTCTGCCAATCAGACGTACGCTGTCATGAAGGCGAGACCGGGCGCCTGCACGGCGCTTTGCCTCTCAGTTCCTTTCTGCCCATGGCGACAGGACTGGAGGCGCCCCCACGCAATCAGCAAGGAGAACAACCGTGGCAGCAAAGACAGCACTCATCACCGGCGGAACCAGCGGGATCGGCAAGGCCACCGCGGAACTGCTCCACTCGCGCGGCTATCGCGTCATGGTCACCGGCCTCGGCGACATCGATGACGCCGGCCTTCCCGGAGACGTCATCGCCGTCCAGGCCGACGCCAGCTCGCTGACCGACATCGACCAGGCCGTGGACCAAGCGCGCGAGCACCTGGGCTCCCTCGACCTGCTCCACCTCAACGCGGGCATCTCCCGTCCCGGCCCGATCGAGTCCATCGACGAGGCCGCCTTCGACGCCCTGTTCAACATCAACGTCAAGGGCAACTTCTTCACACTTCAAAAGGCGCTCCCCCTGCTGAACGAAGGCGCGTCCGTGGTGTTCACCGTCGGCGCCGGCGAGGGACTCGGCGCCGCCATGACCGCTTCCAAGGGAGCTCTGCTGCCTCTCGTGCGCTCCCTGGCCCTCGAACTCGCCCCTCGCCGCATCCGGGTCAACGCGGTAAGCCCCGGCCTGATCAACACCCCCGCGTACAGCAAGATGGGTATCTCCGAGGACACGATCGCCTCCTGGGGTGAAGACGTTCCCCTCGGCCGCGCCGGAGCCCCTGCCGACATCGCCGAAGCTGTCGCCTTCCTCGCATCCGACGGCGCCAGCTACATAACGGGCGACAATCTGATCGTCTCCGGCGGCATCGGCGTCCATACCCGCCCCGTGTAGGTGAAGCACGGCATGGCCCTCGGGCCCAGGGTGTCAACGATCACTCCCTCCGAAATGCCAAGACGGTAAAGTTCGTATACTTCGTCAAGTACGTACTTTACGATGTACTTGGAGTTGACGATATGGATCCACAGCAGAGCGAGTTCGTCAATCGGATGGGCCTGGTCATGGATCGTCTCGGCGCGACGCGGACGATGGGCCGCCTGTACGCGTGGCTGATGATCTGCGAGCCGCCGCACCAGTCGCTCGCCGAGCTGGCCACACAGCTCGGCGTGAGCAAGACCGCGATCAGCACGGTCGCCCGGCAGCTGGAGATGGCCGGCATGATCGAGCGCGTCCCCACGTCGAACCGCGAGCACCGCTACCAGGTGGTCAGCGGTGGATGGGCGCACGTCATGCGGGTCCAGATGGCAGCCCTGCGACCGGTCCTGGACGCGTTGGACTTCGGAATGTCCATCATCGGCGACGCTCGGCCCGAGCAGCGGGCGCGACTGGAGGAGACCAAGGAGTTCTTCGCCTTCACCGAGCGCGACGCCGACGAGTTCCTCCAACGCTGGCAGGAATACCGCAAGAAGGAGGACGACCACCGGAGCGCCGGATGAACACACAAAAGATCGACTGCCGCGGTCTCGCCGACGAGGATGTGGCCTGGACGCTTGTCGGCACCCTCTACCTGCGGGCATGGGAGAGCCGCCTACCGACCCCGATCCTCGGCGACCACTACGCGGCCGAGGCCATCGAGCGGATCGACTACGACTTCCCCAAACTGAAGCGTCAGGTCAGGCCCGGCAGCAACCAGTTCCTGGTGGGGCTGCGAGCACGGCAGCTCGACGACTGGAGCACCACCTTCCTGACCGAGCATCCGGACGCCGTCGTGCTGCAACTGGGCTGCGGCCTGGACAGCCGGATGCTCCGGCTCGACCCGCAGGGCACACGAGACTGGTTCGATCTCGACATTCCCCAGGTCATCGACCTGCGCCGCCAGCTCTACCCGGAACGAGGCCGCTACCAGATGATCGGCGCGTCGGTGACGGACGACGGCTGGCTGGAGGCCATACCCGCCGACCGCCCTGTCCTGATCATCGCCGAGGGGCTACTGCCCTACCTGACCCTCACCGAGGTACGCAGCCTGCTGCAACGGCTGACCGACCATTTCCCCTCGGGCGAACTGATCTTCGACGCGCTGACCCCCCGGATCGTCCGGATGCTCAAGCACTTCCAGTGGTCTCCGCGCGACGCCAAGGAGATCGAGCGATGGAACCCCCGCCTCACCTGCACGGAACACATGCCCTTCTGCACGCACTACCGCAGGATCCCGGTACGGCGCTACCGCATCCTCTACCGGCTCATCCACGCCCTGCCGGCGCTGCGGAACATGGCAACGGAATACCGGTACACGTTCCGACCGCGTGCTCTGCCGCAGTAAACCACGACCGAGGAGAGACGATGACCGACATCGTCAAGCGCTACAACATCCCCGAACAGCTCTTCTGGCTGCGCGGTCCGCGATCGGGCCCGTCGGTCGAGTACGACGCCCGCGCCGGAATGTGGAACGTCTACGGCTACCCCGAACTGCAGGAGGTCCTCGGCGACCCCGCGACCTTCTCCTCCGACACCATGCGCGTAATCCCCAAGAGCCTGAAGCCCGACAGCGAGGACTTCTCGCTGGACGGCTTCATCACCCAGATCGACCCACCAGAGCACGGCAAACTGCGCAAGCTGGTCAGCAGCGCCTTCACCCGCAAGGTGGTCGCCGATCTCGAGCCGAGGATCGCCGCCCTCACCCACGAACTGCTCGACGCGGCGCGCGATCGCGGCCGGTTGGAACTCGTGACCGATCTGGCCTACCCGCTCCCCGTCATCGTCATCGCCGAACTGCTGGGGGTGCCCAGCAGCGATCGCGCCCTGTTCAAACAGTGGGCCGATGCGCTGTTCCAGCGGGACGCCAAGGTCTCACTCGCCGAGCCCGCCGACGCACAGAAGCTGGACATCCAGGCCACACTGCGATCGTGGAAGGAAATGTACGACTACCTCGCCGCCCACGCCGCCGAACGCAAACGGCGGCCGCGCACCGACCTGCTCACCAGGCTGGTCGATGCCGAGGTGAACGGCGAACACCTGCCCGACGACCAGGTGGTCAACTTCGCGATCGTCCTCCTGCTCGCCGGACACATCACCACCACGATGCTGCTCGGCAACACCGTCCTCTGCCTGGACGCCTACCCCGAGCAGCAGAACAGGGCACGAGCCGACCGCGCCTCGATCCCGGCCGTCATCGAGGAATCCCTCCGCCTGTTCACCCCGTTCGCCCTCCTCGGCCGCGCCACCACCCGCGAAACCGAACTCGGCGGCGTGACGATACCGGCCGATCAAGTGGTCATGGTCTGGCTCGGATCGGCCAACAGAGATCCTCGGCAGTTCCCCGACCCCATCGCCTTCGACCCCGGTCGCGCCCCCAACCCGCATCTCGCCTTCGGTCACGGCATCCACTTCTGCCTCGGCGCACCCCTGGCCCGCCTGGAGGGACGCGTAGCGCTGAACATCCTGCTCGACCGGTTCAACCCCCTGCGCACCGATCCGGACGACCCCGTGGAGTTCATGCCCGCACCGACCATGACGGGAATACGCCGCCTCACGTTGATCTGACTCCTCACGTTCACACCCGACACGGGCGCGAAGACCACGGTGAGCACTGGAGCCGAGGTGGGTCGCGGAGCGCGGCGAGTACAGGGTGGGGGTTGTCGCAGTACGGCCTCGCGCTCGCTGCCCCTTGTGCCGGCGATGCCCCGGGGGGTGAGTGCCACGGGGCACCGCCTTCGTCTGCCGGGGAGGGGTGTGCTCACCCTGATCCCTGGCTACGGCTTGCGCGCGAGCCCGCCCGCACAGGCCACCTCAGGACCCTCACCCCAGGGGTTGGGCTCCGGGCGCCACCGCGTCACCGGAACGACACCGGGCTCCAGCAGCTCCAGACCGTCGAAGTATCCGGCGATCAGCTCCGGGCTTCGCGGGGTGTACGGCACCACGCCACTTCCCGAGTTGTGGCGCCGCATCGCCTGGACGTACGACGGGTCGGTGTCGGCGCCGTCGTAAAGCGCCAAGTAGCTGCCGGAGGGCAGTGCGTCCATCAACCGGTTCACAATCGAACGCGTCTCGTCGTAGTCGCTGACAAGGCCAAGAATTCCCATCAGCATGAGCGCGGTCGGCTGGCTGAAGTCCAGCGTCTTCGCGGCCGCCCGCAAAATGAACTCAGGGTCGCGTACGTCCGCCTCGATATAGTCGGTGGCGCCCTCAGGAGTGCTGGTGAGCAGCGCCTGGGCATGCACCAGCACCAAGGGGTCGTTGTCCACGTAGACGATGCGCGACTCCGGCGCCACCCGCTGGGCGACCTCATGGGTGTTGTCCACGGTCGGCAGCCCGGTGCCGATGTCGAGGAACTGGCGGATGCCCGCCTCACCGGCCAAGAAGCGCACGGCGCGGGCGAGCATGTGGCGGGAGTGCCGGGCGATGTCGACCATGCCCGGAAATATCTTACCCACCTTGTCCCCCGCCAGGCGGTCGACCGGGTAGTTGTCCTTTCCACCCAGCAAGTAGTTCCAGATGCGCGCCGAGTGCGGCGCGGCGGTGTTGATGCGTGCCGCGTTCAGCCTGTCCGCGCTCTCCGATGTCGACGCGGAATCATCGGGCCCGGATAAGGGGTTCGGGGTGGTGGGGCCATCGGCCATCAGGAAACTCCCTATCTTGCGTTGTCTCTGTTGGGAGGTTACGCCTGTCCGTGAGAGCCGGCGTACAGCTCGGAACCTCCGAGCCGGAAGGATTTTCTTCGGCCGCCGGGCTCTGGAGCTGGTGAGGGTGTGATGGTTCAAGAAATTGTGCGATAACACAACCAGCGCCCTTTACAAAGTAAATCAATAAGTGGCGAGCTGGTTCACGTCATCCCCGGTCGGGCTCGGCGCAGCCTTCGGACCGGAGGCTTCAGCAGCAGGGCCAAGCGGCTTCGCGTGACATTCCGTTCCGTCTCCGTTAGGACGGTGCCGACGTCCTGGTAGAACGGCCTTCTACTAGTGGATTGGGCCGGATCTTGGTGCTACGCCGGAAGGGCTTGCATTCGGTACCTGGGTACAGGTTTACCGTCGAGGTATGACACACGACGTCGCCCTTGACCTGGGATGGGCTCCCTCCGCCTGCACGCTGCCCACCGCTGCGCAGCCGCTTCGGGTGGCCGAGTTCGACGCATTGTTCGCTGACGCGGTGCAGGGCGTGGCGCGCCTGGAGCGCATCCGGCTGCGGCTGGAGCTCGTCTTCAGCCCGGACACCGCCGCCCGGGCCGCCGAACTGACGGCCCGGGAGAACGGCTGCTGCTCGTTCTTCGCCTTCACCATGACCATCGCCGACGGCAGCCTGGCGCTGGAGGTGGCGGTGCCGGCGGAGCACGTCGACGTGCTGGACGCGCTGCAGGCGCGCGCGGGCGCCGCGGCCGGGCTCTGAGCCGGGGGGAAACGATGGTGATGAATCGCGTCAGCCGCGAGGACCTGCTCGCGCGCCTTGAGGCCGGGCCCGTGCAGCTGGTGGAGGCACTGCCCGGCGTGAGGCAGGACATCGTGCTGCAGGGCCCGGGCGGGCCGTACCTGCGCAGCGGGCAGGTGGCCGAGCAGGCCGGTGTCAACCTGCAGACCCTGCGCTACTACGAACGTCGCGGATTGATTGCCGAACCGGCGCGCAGCCCGGGCAGGCACCGCGCCTATCCGCCGGAGACCGTCACCCTGCTGGCTGTGATCAAGGCCGCCCAGCGGCTCGGGTTCACCTTGCAGGAGGTGGCCGAGCTGCTCGACACCGGCCGGCGCGGTCACCCCACTCCGGACCTGCGGGAGCGCGCCCGGGAGAAGATCGCCGAGGTGGACGCGCGGATCGCCGACCTGACCACCATCCGGGCGGCGCTCGTCCAAGTGGTCAGCGCGGGCTGCGACAGCCTGACCCACTGCACCTGCCCCGAGTGTCCCCTGCCGTTCGCCGACCTGGCCGAAAGCCGTGCCCCCGAGGAGAAGTGACCGCCGTGAGCACCCACCCTGACCATCGTGCCCCCGCCGGGCCGGTCCCGATGACTCTGTCCGTTTCTGGCCGGCGGAGTGGCCCGGGCGAGCCGGACATGGACGGTGGTGGGCCGCCGCTGAGCAGCAAGGTCACCGTCGCCCTCGCCGTGCTGGCGTGTGCGGCCTGCTGCGCCCTGCCGGTGCTGATCGGTGCCGGGCTGCTCACGGGCGCCGGCGCCGCGCTGGCCGAACGGACGTTGCTGGCCGTGGCCGCCCTGCTGATCGCCGCCGTGGCGGGCATGTGGTGGCTGCACCGCCGCCGCGCCTCACGCGCGGCCCCCGCAGGCACCTGCGGGTGCGGCGGGAAGGGCTGCGGATGCTGAGCGCCGGTCACGCTGTGCCGGCCCCGGCGGCGGTCCGGCGGAAAGGGGTGGCCGGACGCTCTCGAAGGCGGCGCGACCCTCGCTCAGCGGGGAACGGTGATGACGCTGTCGCGCAGCCGGGTCAGGGCGTCGGCGCGCACACCGGTGAAGGACGGCGCGGTCACGGTCGCCGAGCGGAGAACCGGGCTGCGCGGATGGCGGACCGCGGCCTCGTGCAGCGCCATGAAGATCATCGGGTGCTGGCCCCATGGGCCGCCGATGACGATGTGCTCAGGGTCGGCGAGCGAGGTGATCGCGGCCAGGGCGCCGCAGACGGCATCGCCGAGCGTGGTGCGGATGGCGCGGGCCTGCGCGTCATCGCCGCCCGTCACGGACAGGAGCCGGTCGACATCGATCGCCGTGGAGCCGGGACGGCGCAGCCCGAGCAGCCCGAAAACCTCGATCAGCGCAGTGGCTCGGCCTTCGGGGCCGACCGTGACCAGGTGGGCGATCTCGCCGGCGAGCCCGCGCCGGCCACGCAGGACCCGTCCCTCGCTCACGATCGCGCAGCCCAGACCCTCCCCCAGGTAGAGGTAGGCGAACGTGTCGCTCCCGGGACGGGCGGCGAGTTCGGCACGCGCGGCCCAGTTGACGTCGTTGTCGGCCGTGACGGGTCCGGCGACGTGCGGAGAGAGGATCTCGGCCAGGTCGAGCTCGCCGATCAGGAAGGGCGCGTCGGGCAGATGGACGAGACGGCCCGTGGCGCGCTCGACGGGATCGGCGGCGCTCACCACGGCCAACCTGGGCGCCCCCGACTCCGCCAGCAGCCGTTTCGCCGTGGCGCGCAGAGCGGTGGCCACTTGCTCGGATGACGCCGGCCTGCCGACGTCCTCCACGGCACGGCAGCTTGTGTCGCCGTAGACGTCCACGGCCTCGGCGACGACCCCTTCCGGAGCGATGCTGATCGCCCACGCCGTCCCGACGCCGTCGGCGAGCGTGTAATAGGAGCCGACCCGTCCGCGCCCGCGCCCGCCGGGCGTGCGTTCACCTGAGTCGACCACCAGCCCCACCACGACGAGCCGCCGGACACTCTCCCCCGCCGTCGGCTTGGACACCCCGGTCTCAACGGCCAGCTCCGCCCGCGTCATCCGCCGGCGTCGCATGAGCGCGCGCAGGATGTGCTCGTCGGTCAGGTTCCGGACCAGCTCGAGCGACGGTTTCGGGGCGTTCATGGCCAGATTGTAATCGAGGCACTTGTCTGGAAAGGAGCAGGGGCGTACCGTCCATTTCAAGTAAGGAGTCCTTTCTTGAAGGGGGTCGTCATGACCGCGTCCACTCTCCCGGCGAGCACGTCGCTGCCGCCCCTGCCGCACTGGGAGGAGATCCCGGCCAATCTGCCGGAGGCGATCCGCCAGATCAAGACCGCGCTGCGCGCCCGCGTCGCCGCATCTGGGCGGACCGTCGAAGAGGTCTTCGCGGTCGTCGAGAAGGCCGTCGAGGCCGAGGTCGCCGAGATCGTCGCCGCACGCGAGCGGGGCGAGATGGTCTGGCCGGTCATCAACTACGCCGACATCGAGGCGGGCACGGTCTCCGCGGAGCAGGTCGAGGCGCTGCGCCGGCGGGGCTGCCTGGTCGTGCGCGGCCACTTCCCGCGCGAGCAAGCCCAGGCCTGGGACCAGGACATCGTCGACTACACCGAGCGGAACAGCTTCTTCGAGGCCTACCGAGGACCGGGCGACGACTTCTTCGGCAGCGTCGGATCCAAGCCGGAGATCTACCCGATCTATTGGTCCCCGGCGCAGATGCAGGCCCGCCAGAGCGACCGGATGGCGCGGGTGCAGGCGTTCCTGAACTCTCAGTGGAAGCACGAGTCGGACGGCGTCCGCTGGTTCGATCCCGACCGCGACTCCCTCTACCCCGACCGGATCCGCCGCCGTCCGCCGGGCGCCGACTCCGGCGGCCTGGGCACCCATCTGGACCCCGGCACCCTGGACCTGTGGATGACCAGGGCCTATCAGCAGGCCTTCCATCACCTGTTCGACGGCACGGTCGAGCAGTACGACCCGTGGGACGCCGCCCACCGCACCGACGGCCCGCAGTATCCCGGCACCACCATGTGCTCGGTATTCCGTACCTTCCAGGGCTGGACGGCCCTGTCGGACATGGACCACGACCAGGGAGTCCTGCACACCGTGCCGATCCCTTCGGCGATGGCCTACCTGATGCTCCGCCCCCTGCTGAACGACGTGCCCGACGACGACATGTGCGGCGTCACCGTCAACCAGGTGTTCCCGGCCAGTGAACGCTGGCACCCGCTGCTCATGCGGGCCGTCAGCGGCATCCCCGACGTACGCGCCGGCGACTCGGTGTGGTGGCACTGCGACATGATCCACAGCGTGGCGCCCGTCAAGGACCAGAAGGGCTGGGGCAACGTCATGTACATCCCCGCCGCCCCCTGGTGTCCGCGCAACGAACGCTACGCCGCCACCGTCCGCGAAGCCTTCGTCACCGGCTCCAGCCCCGATGACTTCCCCGCCGAGCACTACGAGCGGTCCTGGCCCGACCGCTTCCAGGCCACCGACCTCAACACCACCGGCCGCCGCGGCCTCGGCCTCGACTGACCTTCACCGGATGGCGATACTCCAGACGGCAGTGTCGAGGATGAGGTCGCCGGCCGCGCCCGTGGTCAGCACCCACCGGCCGAGGATGGAACGGGAGCGCAACGTGCGCAGCGCGGTGATGCCGGCCATCGGCAGCGCGGCGGCGTCGTACCCGTGCACGGTCCCCGGCGGGCGTGCGCGCCCTCGACGCCGGCACCTCACACCGCTGCCGGGTCAGTGCCCGGGGTCGGCTACCGCATCGCCTTGGTGAGGGCGTCGGTGCGCGGCGCGGTGCCCCACAGTCATTCCAGCTTCGCCTCGCGGCCCCTGCCGGCCAGCCACAGCTCGAAAAGCGACTCCTCGATCCCGCGCCGCGTGGCGTCGTCGAGCACGGCGGGCCGTACCTCGAGAACGCAGGTCACCTCGGCGCCCTGATCGAGTGGACCGAGCACGTCTCCCGCGACGGCGGTCGCCGCCATGGGGCCGAGATCGCGCCGGAACGCCCGTACCATCTCGCCGTCCGCGCCGTGGTCGAGCACCTCGCCCGGCGCGAGGCCGAGCGGACCGGCTGCCGGGAACGGGCCGGCCTCCCCCAGCCGTGCGACCGCCGCGCGGGCGGCCTCGGGGCCGGGGTAGCGCAGCCGCAGCACGCATAACCGGTCGTGACCACCAGGGTCGGCGGCGAACACCTCCGGCGCGGCATCGCCGACGACGCGGCGGCGCAGCCACCTGGGAGTGGATCTCCGCGGCGAAGATCCGGCGCCCGACGATGGTGACCCGCAGCTCGACACGCTTGGGGACCCGTTCCTGGACGATGACCGGGCAGAACCGCAGCCCCTGGGCGTGGGCCACGTCCCTGGCCGACACCGGCTCGCAGAACCGGTTCACGATGACCTCGCCCCCGACGCCTTCGATCCATGGGACGTACAGCGGCTTGGTGATGACGCGGCCGTCATGCCGGTCGTGGAAGTCGAGGAACGACTCCGCGTCCGTGGTGATCACCGTCTCCGGGATGGCGAACCCGAGCTCGGCCGCGTGGGCGAGCTGGGAGGCCTTGTGCCCGGCCCGCCGGAAGACCGACTCACGGGCCGGCAGGTGGGGGCAGGGCCCCCGCCCTCAAGTGCCCTACAGGGCGATGTCATCCCAGGAGCACATGTTCCCGCCGTAGCTGCCGGTGTTGTACTCCGGCTGCATCGCGCCGGAGACGCCGCTCAGTTGCTCTTCGTTCAGCTCCGCGCCCACCGCGCCGATGTCGGTGAGCCTCGTGCGTGCGGTCATGATGGGGTTCCTTTCCTCAGCACCACATGTCGTCGCGGGTGGCGTACCACCCGGTCCCGGTGAACGCGCCTTCGGGTTCCATCCCGCCGTTCACACCCTGGAGCTGGCTTTCGTCCAGTTCGGCGCCGGCTTCGGAGATGTCACGCAGTTCGGTGCGCTGCTTGCCCGTCTAGGTCCTCCTTCCTGGAGAGCCGTGCGGCCCTCGCGGTCGTAGCCTGTCCAGGCCGACTTGCAATCGGCTGTGAGCACACAGAGATCTTGCTTGAGCCGCAGCTCAGCGGCCGTACACGACCGCCCGGAAGCCGTCTCGCCACGGCCTGCGGAAGCGAGGGCGGTCCGAGCGTGCCTGTTTCGAGGCCGCTCCGAGATCCCATCCCAGTTCACCGGCCGTACCCCGCTGGCTGGCGGGTCAGAACTACGGGATGATGGTGCACTCGTCTGCTGGGTATATGGCGCATTGTCCTTCCGACCGGTGCCTTGACCTGTCGGCGCCGGCGGCTCACAGGGAACCAGGGATCAGGTGACGAAGCGTTCAACTGCGGCCAAGCGGCTGGCCGATCTGCCGTCCGCGGTGTTCGACCCGGCCCGGCTGGCGGCGGTCCGGGCGACGGGGCTGCTGGACACCGGCCCCGAGGAGGTGTTCGACGACTTCGCCCGCCTGGCGGCGGCGGTGAGCGGGGCGCCGCGCGCTTTCGTCACGGTCCTCGACGAGCGGCGCTCGTACTGGAAGAGCGTGATCGGCGCCGGCGAGCTGTCGATCGAGGAGCGCCAGAACTGCGCCGAGGACAGCGTGTGCCATGTCGTCGTGGCGACCGACGCGCCGGTGATCGCGCACGACGCGGTCAACGATCCGCGGCTGGCCGGCATCGGAGGCATCACGCGCCTGGGAGTCGGGGCATGGGCGGGCTTTCCCATCCACGCCCCCGGCGGAGAGGTGCTCGGCTCGTTGTGCGTGGTGGACTCCGTGCCACGGACGTGGACGCCCTTGCATGTGGAGACGCTGGCGACGCTGGCGCGGGCGATCAGCACCGAGATCCGGCTTCGCGACGCGCTCGCCCGCTCGGAGCGCCAGATGGTGACGCTCCGGGACGCGGCCGACACCGCCGCCGCCCTGGCGCACAGCCTGCAGGAGAGCCTGCTGCCGCCGATGCTGCTCAGCCCTCCCGGCCTGGAGGTGGACGCGGCGTACGTCCCCGCCGAGCGGGGTGTGTCGGTGCTGGGCGACTTCTACGACCTGTTCCCCACCAGCGGCCCGCGCTGGTGCGCGGTGCTGGGCGACGTGAGCGGGCACGGGGTGGACGCCGCGAAGATCACCGCGCTGGCCCGGTACACCACGCGGGCCGACGCGCCGCGCCACAACTCCCCCAGCCAGGTCCTCGCCCAGCTGAACGCCGCCATGCTGGCCCAGCGTAAGCCGGACGGACAGTTCCTGACGGCCATCTGCGCGATCTTCCGGCCCGAGCAGGACGGCTTCACCGGGCTGCTGTGCACGGCGGGGCACCCGTCGGCGCTGATACGCCGCCCTGACGGAAGGGTGCGGGAGGTCCGCTCGACCGGCACGGTGCTCGGCCTGTTCCCCGACGCGGGGCTGACCAATGTCCGGTTCAGCCTGACCGCCGGCGACACGCTGCTCTTCTACACCGACGGCGTCACCGAGGCCCCCGATCCCCGCACCGGGGAGACGTTCGGCGAGGAGCGCCTGCGCCACCGGCTGGCCGGCTGCGGCCAGATGAGCGCCTCGGCCGTCGTCACCCGCATCCAGGAAGCGGTCCTGGCCTACGGGGGACCGGAGCCGCGGGACGACGTGGCCCTGCTGGCCCTGCGCGTTCCCACGCCTGGCGAACTCGACCCCGGCCGCTCCGGCGCCTGACGGCATGCGCTACTCCTGCCCGCCTCCGGCGCCCACCATCAAGACCCCCGGCCGCCTGCCGGTGTGCGGGGCTGTCGCGGGTAGTTCCACAGTGATGCGGATTCCGCCGGCAGAGCGCGGGGTGAGGGTGAGCGTTCCGTCGTGTGCCTGGGTGATGGTTTTGACGATCGCCAGGCCGAGGCCGACGCCTGCGTGGTCGGTGTGTATGCGCTCGGTGCCGCGCTGGAATGGTTCGGTGAGCGTCGAGACCAGCTGTGGGGTGAGCTTCTCGCCGGTGTTTTCGACAGTGAGCACCACAGTCTTGGGGCAGACGCTGGTGTTCACCCACACGGTGCCCTGTTCAGGGAGGTTGTGGACGATCGCGTTCTGCACGAGGTTCATGGTCAGCTGCAGCAGCAGCGCTTGCGATCCGATGGCGGGAGTGATGTCACCGGAGGTCTCGATGGTGACACCGCGCTTTTCCGCCAAGGGGAGGAGCGTCTCGGCGGTTTCCTCCGCCAGGAGAGACAGGTCGACGTGTTCCCGGCTGAAGGACCGCTGGTCGGCGCGGCTGAGCAGGAGCAATGCTTCAGTGAGGTCGATCGCCCGGGTGTTGACGGCGTGGAGGCGCTCGATGACTTCGCCAGTGTCGCGGTTCGGATCGGTGCGGGCCACGTCCAGAAGTGCCTTCGAGATCGCGAGCGGGGTGCGCAGCTCGTGAGAGGCGTTTGCTGCGAATCTCCGCTGTTCGGCGACGTGTGCTTCGAGCCGCTCGAGCATGCCGTCGAAGATGTCGGCGAGTTCGCGGAACTCGTCTTCGCGGCCCGGTAGCCGGATTCGGTGGGAGAGTGATCCGGTCGTGGCCAGACGGGTGGCGTCGGTGATGCGGGCCAGCGGGGCGAGCATCCGGCCGGCGAGGATCCACCCTCCCACGAGGCCGAACATCAGCAGGAAGACCAGCACCGCGCCCGCGGCCGACGCGAAGTCGCGCAGGAGGGTCAAGCGGCTCAGCACTCCCCCGGGGACACTCGTGTAGTCGGGCAGGTGGCGCAGGACGAAGATCCACACCGCCGCGAGCAGCAGGGCGCCGGCGAGCATGAGGAATCCGGCGTAGCTGAGGGTGAGTTTGAGGCGAACGCTCAACCCGGGCGCTCTATCCACGGTCTCCTCCCTCGTGTCCGGCCTCTGGTTGCGTGTCGATGCGGTAGCCGACGCCGGGAACGGTGGCGATGATCCAGGGTTCGCCGAGACGCTTGCGCAGTGCCGAGACCGTGATGCGCACGGCGTTGGTGAACGGGTCGGCATTCTCATCCCAGGCCCGCTCCAGGAGTTCTTCGGCGCTGACGACACCGCCTTCGGCGGCGACGAGGACTTCGAGCACGGCGAACTGCTTCCTGGTCAGCGCGACATAGCGCCCGTCCCGGTAGAGCTCTCTGCGGAACGGGTCCAGCCGCAGACCGGCGATCTCTCGCACAGGCGGCCTGTTGTGGGCACGTCTGCGGTCGAGTGCTCTGAGCCGCAGGACGAGCTCCCGGAGCTCGAAAGGCTTGGTGAGGTAGTCGTCGGCGCCGAGCTCGAACCCGGAGGCCTTGTCGTCGAGCCGGTCGGCGGCGGTGAGCATGAGGATCGGCATGCCGCTGCCGGACGCGACGACCCGTTTGGCGATCTCGTCACCGGACGGCCCGGGGATGTCACGGTCGAGGACGGCGATGTCGTAGGCGTTGACGCTCAGCAGTTCCAGAGCGGTGTCACCGTCGCCCGCGATGTCGGACGCGATCGCTTCCAGGCGCAGGCCGGCGCGGATGGCTTCCGCGAGAAAGGGTTCGTCCTCGACGATCAACACACGCATACGATCGATGCTACGGACCGGCGCATATCGTCGGCGTATCGAAAATTCCATACGTGCCGGCAACTTCGTGCTGCCTTGACTGGCAGTATGTCGCAAATACCAGCCTCGACGCGAAAAGCGTCCCGCGAGATTCACTGGATTCTCGGCGCTGGCCTGATATTCGTCATTACGATGATCAGCGCGGCCCTTGGCTGTCAGTCGCAGAATTCCTCGCCCTCCCCGGCCGCGTCGTGGTCCTTCCCCGCCGCATCGCCCTCGAATGTTCCTCGCGGTGCGCAACGTGGTTCGCCCGCCGAGAAAGTTCCTCGCAGTGAACACCGTGGTCCGCTCGGCGAGGCCGACGGTGTCGTCCCCGACGGTGTCACGGTTTTCGACGACGCGATTCCGGCCGTGGCCAACCTCGATCCCGATCTCCTCAAGGCGCTCAGCCGGGCCGCGACGGACGCCGCGAATGACAGAATCAAATTCTACGTCAATAGCGGCTGGCGTTCCCCGGCGTACCAGAATCAGCTTCTTCACGAAGCGGTCTCCAAATACGGCTCTGAGAAAGAGGCCGCCCGATGGGTGGCAACCGCGGCGACCTCGCTTCCCGTGAAAGGAAAGGCGGTCGACATCGGGCACTCCGATGCCACGGTGTGGCTGTCGGAACACGGGGCCGGGTACGGGCTGTGCCAGATCTACAAGAACGAAACCTGGCACTACGAACTGCGCCCCGAAGCGATCGATCACGGCTGCCCGCGCATGTACGCCGACCCCGCCCAGGACCCTAGGATGCGGAAGTGACGGACAGTATGCGAGGACAGGCCCTGGTGGACAGGGCAGAGTCCGGACAGGGCGGCGTCGGCCGCCGGCGCGGGGGCGTCCGCCGGGCGATCCTGATCGGCTCCCGGCCGGAGCCCTGGAGGCGTGGCCTGGTGCTCGCAGCGCTGGCGCTGCTGCTGGGCCTGCTCATGCTGCTGCACGAGAAGATCCCGAACCGGCCCGGGAACCTCGGCAGCCTGGTGGAGACCTTCCTGCCGTGGTTCGGCCTGGGCGTTCCGGTGCTGCTGGCCGGGGCGCTGTGGCGCCGCTCCGCTTCCGCGGTGGCCGCGCTGCTGCTGCCGGTCGTGGTGTGGGTGTACCTCTTCGGCGGGCAGCTCATCGACAAGTCCCACCCGGGTGCCGACCTCACCGTGGCCAGCCACAACGTCGGCGCCGCCAACCCCGACCCCGCCGGCACCGCCCGCGACCTGGCCGACTCCGGGGCGGACGTGCTGGCGTTGGAGGAGCTGATCCCGCAGACCACGGGCACGTACGAGAAGGAACTGGCGAATACCTACCCGTACCACACGGTGCTGGGCACGGTCGGGCTGTGGAGCACGCTGCCACTGTCGGACACTCAGCCGATCGACGTCATGAACTACGGGCCGCTGGCGGACACCATACCGGCCGACAAAAAGATGGCCCCGAACCGGGCGCTGCGCACCACGGTGGCCACGGACCACGGGCCACTGACGGTGTATGTGGCTCACCTGGGGTCCGTGCGGGTGAATCCCAAGGCAGGCTTTTGGACGGCCTCGCGGAACATAGGCGTGCAGGCGCTCGGCAAGGCCATGGCCGCCGGGAAGAACGAGCGGGTGGTGTTGCTCGGCGACCTGAACGGCACCATGGACGACCGCGCGTTCAACGACATCACCTCACAGATGCACTCGGCCCAGGACGCGGCCGGGGACGGCTTCGGCTTCACCTGGCCGGCGTCCTTCCCTGTGGTACGGGCCGACGAGATCCTTGTCCGCGGCGTGGAGCTGGAGAGCTCGTGGTCGCTACCGGCCACCGGCAGCGACCACCTGCCGGTGGCGGCCGGAATCAGCTGGTGAACACCGCGCCGCACCGGAACCGGAGTGCCCGCGATCGGCGCCCGCGCGCCCACGCCCGCGGAGGCGTGTTCGGCGTCGCCCTGCCGCCCGCGGGAAGCACCCTGACCATGTCCGTCGTCGCGCCGGCCGCGTGGCCGCTAGCGTCCCGTAGGGGAAACAGCGCAATGCAGTAGTTACATTGCAGGGAACCGCTGAAATCTTGCAGACATCTGTTCGGCATTTTAAGGTGTGTGTACCCCCCCGGGCACCACCGGTCTGCGTCACCGACCGCGAAGCGTCCGGCTCTTCGTTGGATGAAGGGTCAGTCGATGAACAAGTCCGGCAGGCTGAAGGCCTGGACGATCGCCACGGTCGTGGCACTGACAGCGGGAGGGCTGGCCTTCGTACCGGCCACCTCCGCCTCCGCCGCCACACGAGCCGACTCCCCGTTCGACTTCCCGGGACGCGGCGCCACCGTGCCCTTCGCGGAGATCGAAGCCGAGGACGCCGTCACCTCAGGCCAGGTGATCGGCCCCGACCGCATTTACGGTCACCTTCCCTCAGAGGCCTCGGGCCGCAGGGCCGTGACGCTCAGCGGGTCCGGCCAGTACGTGGAGTTCACCCTCACCAGACCGGCCAACGCGATGTCGCTGCGCTACAGCGTGCCGGACAACGCCGCGGGAACTGGGCAGAACACCACCGCCGACCTGCGGGTCAACGGCACGCACCTGAGGGACCTCGCCCTCACCTCCCGGTACGGCTGGTATTACGGCGGCTACCCCTTCAACAACAACCCCGGCGATACCAACCCGCACCACTTCTACGACGAGACGCGGACCATGTTCGGGTCCACGCTCGCGG